>JAWUWD010000037.1:0-14609 GCA_034112085.1 Cyclobacteriaceae bacterium | reverse complement strand
TGGGTCTGACTTAATCGCACTTTTAAAGCTCTGTAAAGCTTCTTTATACTTTTCCTGTTTATGCGGTATGATCCCAGTCTGCTGATGAGCTGTCGATTTGATAACCTTGATATCACTCTCTGTCACCGAACCGTAGTTATTCAGAGCATTTGTGGTATCATTGGTTTGGTAATAGGCATTGGCAAGGTTTAGTGTGATGCGGTGATCTTCTACCTTCATACTATCCAACAAATAATGATACTTACTTATCGCTTGACTATAATCTCCTGCTTGGTAAGCCTCTTTCGCTTCTTTTTTAAGTTTATTAACCTTGGCTATGCGATCCAAATCGCTAAAGGAAGCGATAACCAACATTATAGAGAGTGCGTATTTCATCAATCTATTCTTTTATATTTTAATCGTCTTGATACTGGTAAGTACATCTAACAAAATCAATCCTAATGCTACTAACAAAAAATAGAAGTACTTATTGGCTGATACATCAACTTGTCTAGTATCTCTCAACTCTCCTTCTATCTTATTGATTGTATTTACCAAACGGGAAACATCGTTATTAGATGTGTTGATCTCAAAGTATTTCCCACCAGTATCGGCTGCCAGCTTCTTCAAAGACTTCGTTTCCAACTTACTTACGACCTCATTACCTTCTCTATCTTTCTTAAATCCTCTATTTGTTCTGATTTTACTTCCGCTTTCAGAACCTACTCCTAAGGTGAAAAGTTTGATACCACTATCCTCAACATCTTTGGCTATGTCCTCAGTCTCTTCACCAAAGTCTTCACCATCACTAATAAGTACGATGATTTTCGATTTTTGCTGACTCGAAAGGCTTTTCTCATTAGTCAACTTATCCAGGGCCATTTGAAGTGGTGGACCAAAATCGGTCCCAGCATTCGGAACCAATTCCGTATTTAGGGTTTCTATAAATACATTAAGTGCATTTTGATCAAAGGTGAGTGGACACTGTACAAAAGCCTCGTTGGAGAATATAATTAGTCCAATACGATCTGAGCTGAAAGCTTCCACTATATTGTTTAGCTCGAACTTCACTTTCTCAAGACGAGTAGGCTGAACATCATAGGCATTCATTGATGTCGAGAGATCTATGGCTATAAAAATATCCTTACCTACAGACTTCATCTCTCTGGTAGTTTCCCCAAATGACGGGCCGAGTAAGGCTACAATCAATAAAACAAAGTAAATAGTTCGCAAAAACAGTTTAACAAATATTGCTTTGAAGGGGGTACTCAGTTTCTTAGCAATAGAAATTACTCTTTGCATATAAGCGATATATAGGATGATAAAGAGCCCTATAAATATCATTTCTAAACTTCCTATGCTAGTGTACCATGTCATGTGCTAACCTTGTATGATTTTGTGCTTGGCGATCTGTGAGCGCGCAAATATATAAAACGTAAGTTATCCTGCGAATACCGTTTGTCATTTTTAACAAAAATGAGCTCAAGAACACATTATTTACCGCCTAAATTGATCCAAATAATGAAGCGAAAAAAAATATTAAAAAAATATTGCCCTGTGTTGAAAAATTAAAAAGTCTTCACTTATATTTGCACTCCGTTAGACGGAAAGGAGAGATGGGTGAGTGGCTTAAACCAGTAGTTTGCTAAACTGCCGTACCTCTCAAGGGTACCGCGGGTTCGAATCCCGCTCTCTCCGCAACACTTTGCAAAGGCTTAGTATTGCCACAAATAAAACTGACAAAATGGTCTGCTAGCTCAACTGGATAGAGCAACTGCCTTCTAAGCAGTAGGTTTCAGGTTCGAGTCCTGAGCGGATCACCACGGGGTGTAGCGTAGCCCGGTTATCGCGCCTCGTTTGGGACGAGGAGGTCGCAGGTTCGAATCCTGCCACCCCGACACCGTGGTAAAGCCCTGATCATTTATTTGATCAGGGCTTTTTTGTGTCTAATTCACTAACATTTGCATCAAATGTTATATTCATACTTAAATATTGTTGTTGACAGGTGGCGTTTCAAATATTCTTTTGTAACTCGAAGCATATTAAGAATCACCCTCTAAGCAATCGGTTTTAGGCTTGAGTTCTTAACAGATCACCACGGGGTGTAGCGTAGCCCGGTTATCGCGCCTCGTTTGGGACGAGGAGGTCGCAGGTTCGAATCCTGCCACCCCGACACCGTGATAAAAAAATCCTCTTACAGGAATGTGAGAGGATTTTTTTATTTTAGTAGTACCACCAACTCATCAGCTAAAATGGACTGCTGAATTCACTATTCTTACATGCTTTGTACTTACCTTAGCATTGACTGCTCCTGTCTAACATAAGCAATATTCCACTTAACTCTCTTCTCTAAGTTTTCACCCATTATCTAGGATCAATTCCCAATATAAATTACAACAACAATATGCATTGCGGGCGTTCTAGATATCTATAGCAAAAGACAGCACGGCTGACGACTCACTTTCTATATATGAGAATATAACCCAAATTGGGACAATAAATTATCTATAAACATTTGTTTCACAACATAAATGGACGATTTCTCTAATGGCACTACAGTTGCATTCTGGTATGTATGGAAAATTTGGTAGTAATTATATTTTTGGTGTTGGTAGGTATTAGTTACTTATATCATGTTATGCGTATAGTTTGGAGGAAAATACTTCTTGCTAAGAATAACATGACTATTCGTAAACAACAGTCTGTTTAGGCCAAACTATTTATCTCAGTCCTAGATGCAAATCGCAATAAATGCCGATCTTGTAGATGACAGGTTTTTAACTAGTACGGGTTACCACTAATTCAAACTAATCGATTCTGACTCCAAATATCATCGTTTATTCAGAAAAGGGTTTTTTACTCAATTCATTGCTGATTCATTAAATAACTCTTTCATAAATCCATCAATCATTTCTGAAAAATTCCTACTCTTCGTAAATTCTCAACCGATGATCTCATTGACACTCTTGATCAAAAGCATCTTAGCGAATTGGCTCAATATATTATGGTAATAGGACAGGAAATATTAATTTAATTGTCATTAAAGTGAATTCACAAAGAATAGAATTTGCACACCAAACTTAAAGTCAAGTTTAACATTGAATACTAATGGTTCGATTACTGATAACATCGCTAATTTTCAATTTGATTTCTTGTCTCACTATTGGGCAGCAAAAACAACACATCATAGAAGCTGCTCCGTTTGTTGGAAGTAACTTCACACTAACACCTGCAGTTGATTACACCTTTACATCCTACGGCTTGCATCTAAAACATGTAAAGAGAAGAACAGAGTATAAAAATTGGCAACAATACTTCAACTTACCAAATACGGGGCAAGAGTTACTTCTGGCTCAATACTCTTATAATGGATACTCTATAACACTGAATACCTTTATCGAATTTGACTTCTTGCGCTCTGAAAGACATGAATTATTTATCAGCCCTAGTCTAGGTTTAGCTTACACCTCAGAGACTTCAGCAAGCATTATTGATTACCGACTCGTTAGCTTACCTATCAATGTTTCTACAAAAATTGCCTTAGGTTATCGGTATATGATTTCACCAACGTGGAATATTAGCACAGAATATCTATTGAGCCATTTCTCAAATGGAAACATTTCATCCCCCAATGATGGACTCAATATGAAAGCCTGGAGGCTTGGTCTTGGTTATACATTCGGTGAGGATTATTCCGCGGACCACCAACCTTATGAAAAGTCTCAATATGATCGGTTTTATAGCCAAGTGAGTATTGGCATGAGTCTCAAAAGCAATTCAAACAATGACTACTATGGATTTGTCAATGGCTATGCAAATATTGGCCTTAGTTTCCATCCATTTCATCGGATAATTGGTGGAGTAGGCATATTCATGAACAACCCTTATTCATCAATACGAGCAACACCGCAAACAGGCATTTGCTTGGGCTATCAGATCATTGTAGGTAGGATTGGATTCTTATTTCAGCCAGGATGGTATATGAATTCTCCCAAAAGGTATTATCAGATCTCATTACAATACTATCTTGATTCACCGCTATTCATTAATGCAAGTCTAAGAACAACCAAACAGTTCTTTTCAGAAGATCTCGCTTTTGGCATTGGAATAGATTTTTAGATCAGTTTTCCACTTTCATCTCGTAACCTCCTGATACCACTCATCAACTAGTTGAAATTCCGCTTTCAACCTATAATTATAAATGATAATTTGGCTATATAATTAATCAATCAGAATCATGAAGTACTATCAATCATTAGCAATTATTCTATTGCTACTTATTTCGGGTGTAACCACTGAGGCTCAGCGCAAAAGTAAAAAAGCAGTTGTTGCCAAAGTTAACTATGACACCAAATTGTATGAAGGAATGAAATGGCGAAGCATTGGTCCATTTCGAGGAGGGCGGTCTGCTGCTGTCACTGGAGTACCCGGAAAACCTAACCTCTATTATATGGGTGCCACAGGAGGTGGGATTTGGCGCACCACAGACGCTGGAAATAGCTGGGAGAACATCTCTGATGGCTTTTTTGGTGGATCAATCGGTGCCATTGCTGTAAGTGAATGGGACAATAACGTCATCTATGTCGGTGGTGGAGAAGTGACTGTAAGAGGTAACGTCTCTTCAGGATCTGGGATGTGGAAATCAGTAGATGCTGGGAAAACCTGGCAAAAAGCAGGTTTACCAAATTCAAGGCATATTCCAAAAGTAAGAATACACCCGAAAAATCCAGATATTGTATATGCTGCAGTATTGGGAGATTTATATAAATCTAGCGATGAACGAGGTGTTTATAAATCTATAGATGGTGGCACATCATGGAAACGTGTATTATTCGCTAATAAAGATGCAGGTGCAGTTGATTTGACATTCGACCCTAATAACCCGAGAGTACTATATGCTTCTACTTGGAAAATCAGAAGAACACCTTATAGCCTGGACAGTGGAGGTGAAGGATCAGCGCTATGGAAAAGCACAGATGGAGGTGATAATTGGGACAATATCACTGCTAATGAAGGGCTACCTGATGGTCTTTGGGGAATATCTGGGGTAACGGTATCTCCAGTTAATTCTGATAGAGTCTGGGTCATCATCGAAAATGACAAAGGGGGAGTGTATCGCTCAGATGATGCTGGCAAGACTTGGGAAAAACTAAACGATAGTCGTAGCCTAAGACAACGTGCTTGGTACTACACTAGAATATTTGCGGATACACAAGATGTAGACAAAGTATATGTAGTTAATGTCAATTATCATCAATCCAAAGATGGTGGGAAAACTTTCCAAGCTTATAACGCTCCTCATGGTGATCACCATGATTTATGGATTTCTCCAGAGGATGGCAATCGAATGATCATTGCTGATGATGGTGGGGCGCAGGTATCGTTCGATGCAGGTGAGAATTGGACTACCTACGGAAATCAGCCTACAGCTCAATTCTATAGAGTAACCACTGATAATCATTTCCCTTACAGAATTTATGGAGCTCAACAAGACAATTCTACCGTACGAATAGCCCACAGAACCAACGGAGGTTCCATTTCTGATAGTGACTGGGAATCAACAGCTGGTGGCGAAAGTGCTCATATAGCCATTGACCCTACCGACAATGACATCGTGTACGGGGGTAGTTATGATGGATTCTTAACAAGATATAATCATAAAACAAATGAAATCAGAGCGATCAATGTATGGCCAGACAACCCTATGGGACATGGAGCCGAAGGAATGAAATATCGCTTCCAATGGAATTTCCCAATTCGTTTTTCTCCGCACAACCCTAAAAGGCTTTATACAACTTCCAACCATGTGCATGTGACAGAAGATGAAGGACAATCATGGAAAATAATTAGTCCAGACTTGACAAGAAATGATTCTGCTAAACTCGTTTCGTCTGGTGGTCCAATCACAAAGGACAACACCAGTGTTGAGTACTATTCTACCATATTTGCAATCAATGAATCTGACAAAGAAGAAGGGCTTATATGGACTGGTTCAGATGATGGCTTAGTGTATGTCACTAAAGACAATGGAGCAAATTGGAATAATGTAACACCAACGGGAATGCCTGAGTGGATGATGATCAATTCAATAGAGATTGATCCTTTTGAGAAAGGTGGAGCATATATAGCTGGGACGAGATATAAACTTGGAGATTTCAGACCTTATCTATATAAAACCAAAGACTACGGAAAGACCTGGACCAAGATCACTACTGGGATTAATAATGAGCATTTCACAAGAGTATTGAGAGCTGATCCTATACGAAAAGGACTTCTCTATGCCGGAACAGAGAATGGAATGTATACATCGTTTGATGATGGAGCCAGCTGGCAATCACTGCAGATGAATTTACCGATAGTCCCAATTACCGATTTGGCGATCAAAAACAACAACCTCATTGCTGCTACTCAAGGTAGAAGTTTTTGGATGTTGGATGACCTTACCGTGTTTCATCAGTTGAGCAATACGCTTAATCAAAACGCTCATTTATTCAAGCCAATGCCTGCCTATCGCATGTCAGGTGAAGTCGGAAGAAAAAGTAAACTTACAGGGGAAAACCACCCAGGAGGTGTTCTTAGTCATTTCTATTTGAAGGATAAGCCTACCGAAAAAGATACGGTAACTTTGAGTTACTACGAAGTATCGGGAGAACTCATAAAGACTTATTCTACTCATCCAGAAAAAGATGGAAAAGAGGGCAAACTAAAAGATTTGAAAGAAGGACTCAATCAGTTCTCTTGGAATATGAGATATGAGGGTGCAGAGTCATTCGAAGGAATGATACTTTGGTGGGCATCACTTGACGGCCCCAAAGCGCTACCTGGAACTTATAAAATGAAATTGAGTGCTAATGGAGTAAATACTGAAACGGAGTTTGAAATACTAAAAGATCCTCGTTCCTCTTCTTCTAAAGCTGATCTCAAAGCTCAATTTGATTTCTTATTGTCAGTAAAAGACAAACTCAGTGAGACGAATCTAGCGGTGAAAAAAATACGCGAAGCTAGATCACAAATCAACACGGTAATAAGTAGAGTGGAGGATATGGACAATATGGAGGCGGTAACAGATACTTCTAAATACATCTTAGATAAAATGAAGGTAATCGAAGAGGCTCTGTATCAAACTAAAAACCAAAGTCGTCAAGACCCGCTTAACTTCCCAGTGAGACTAAACAATAAACTTGGTCATTTAAATTCCCTATTGGCCATGGGGGATTACAAACCGACTGATCAAGGAATTGCTTATTTAAAAGAAGTCTCGGAATTGATCGATGAGCAATTATCTGAATTGAATAAAATTCTAAAAGATGATATTTCTATGTTCAACAAGCTTGTGAGAGACAAGTCTATTGATGCTGTGATATTGAGTAAATAACAAATGACACAATGCACCCTTTTACAACTATAAGAGGGTGCATTATTACTTACTCCTCTTGCAATATTTGCTGCATTTCAAACACCACCTCATTCAATTGGTTGGAGCATTCGATTATTTTATTGGCAATGAATTCTTTCTCCTTGGCACTTATCTCGGGGTTGATAAATAGATTAGTTAGTCCCATCACATTTGCTAATGGTGCTCGTACCTTATGTGCATTGTAGTATGCATAATTGGCCAATTTACTGTTCTTAGTTAACAATTGTCTATTATTAACCTCTAGTTCAGAAGTTCTGTTCTTGACCTTTTCTTCTAAAGTACCATTGAGTAGATGAAGCTGATCGTTGAGTTGCGCCAACTCATAGGTTTGTTGGCTTAGCTCTTCTTTTTGGGCATTTACTTCTAAATTCAATTTATTTAAAGCTTCGTTCGCAAATCGCTTCCTTCTATAATTAAAATACGTCATCACCGCGATTAAGGAAATTAGAAAAATACCAACAACAGATGTGTTCCTTAACCAAATAGCCTCTGCTACTTCCTGATCCTTTCCTATATTATTCAATTTGGTTTGAAGTTCGTCATCCTTTCTACTTTGTTCAAACTCATATTCGGCTGCTAATAGTGTGATTTTCTTAATACTTTCTTCATTGAATAAAGTATCCTTCAACTGGTTATACACTTTATAATAGTCATAGGCCTCTTGTATATGCCCTTTCTGATCATACATCAAGTAAAGAGCCTTTGCTGCTTCCTTCTTTTCGTTAAACAACTGAGATTCCTCTGACTTAACAAAAGCTTTATGAAAATAGAAAAGTGCTGAATCATAGTCTTTAAGTGACTTGTGTACCTTACCTAGCACCACTAAGGCCGGCACCTCTACCACTGGATCCTGATAAGTAATTGACAGCTTCAAAGCATCATGAAGACACCTATAAGCAGAATCTAATTGATTCATCAAAAAGTAAGTTTCCCCTAACTCTTTTTTATCATAAGCCACTCCATCGAAAGCTCCAAACTCTGTATCCAATACCAAGGCTGACTTAAAATTATAGATTGCCGAGTCATATTTTTCAGTCTTTTTAAGAATAATACCTGCATTATGCATCCCAATAGCTACTCCAAGTTTGTCCCCAATCTTCTGATAAAGCAGATATGATTCCTGATAATTACTTAATGCTTTCTCGTAATCTTCTTGATACTCGTATATAACTCCAAGATTGTTTAGAGCATCTGCGACCCCTGATGTTCTACCTATTTGTTGATTGAGATTAAGAGCCTTGTGAATATATTCTGAAGCCTGTGAATAGTTACCTTTTTTCTGAGCAATATTCCCCAACGAATTATAGGTTGAGGCCTGAGTTGCTAAATCACCTTTCCCATTCAATAACTGCAACGATTCCTTAAGATAATCTGTGGCTATATCGTACTCCCCTTTATTCATGTGGATTGCACCCATCTTATTGAGAATAACCGCACTTCCAACCTCATCCTTCAGCAATTGATATATCTTAAGAGATTTTTTAGCTTCTACAGTGGCTTTCACATTATCACCCATATAAATATAGGCCTGTGCCATATGTTCTAGAGCATTTGCCTCACCCTTAAGAAAGTTAATATTACGTGAAATGCTAGCAGCGCTATCTGCAAAGATCAAAGTAGTGTCCGTACTCGTGGCAAGGTATTTCTTTGCTAATCTATTCAGTGAATTGACAATAGAAGTATCTTGAGAAAGGTATATATTACTAGTTAGTGCCGAGCTATAGGTGACACTGGAAAAACCAACTATTAGAGTCCAACATAAAAACAAATTAAAGTTTAGTCTCATAGGATCGTATAAAACTAAACTTAATCATGAGAAATAAAAAAATATTAACGGTTAAGTAAGTGAAAACTTACTCTTCTTTTTTGGGGCGAGGACCTCTCAAATGAATGATGAGCGCATTCAAGAAATTCCGGAGTATTTGATCTCCAGCATCCTGAAAACTGGGATGATCTTCATTTCGAAACATATCGCCAAGAGCCCCCTTGGTTATTTCAAAGTCAACTAGCTTCAAAATATTGATAATATCTTCATCACGGAGTTTGTGAGCTACTCTTAGTTTTTTTAGAATGTCGTTATTGGAAAGCATAGAATCGTTTCAAGTGATTTTTAAAACTCAAAGATAAGAATTATCGGTTGAATATTATTTACCATGAGGATGAGCTTTTTTCTTTCCCATCATTCTTACATCTTTGCAGCCAAGAATAAAAAGCAGAAGAGATATGACCAATTTCATCAAAGAACTCCAATGGCGCGGCATGATCCACGATATGATGCCTGGGACTGAAGATCAACTCCAAAAAGAGATGACCTCAGCTTATATCGGCTTTGATCCGACTGCTGACTCTTTGCATATTGGTAGTTTGGTACAAATCATGACTTTGGTGCATTTTCAGCGATCTGGGCATAAGCCTTTCGCATTGGTAGGTGGAGCAACGGGTATGGTTGGTGATCCTTCTGGAAAGTCGGCTGAGCGAAACCTTCTGTCAGAGGAGATTCTCAATCACAATCTTGATTGTGTGAAAAAACAACTGGAACAGTTTTTGGATTTCGATTGTGGTGAAAATTCTGCTGAAGTAGTAAATAACTATGACTGGTTCAAGAATTTCAACTTCTTAGACTTTATCAGAGATGTAGGTAAGCACATCAGTGTCAATTACATGTTGGCAAAGGATTCTGTGAAAAGCAGATTGGAAACTGGTATGTCATTTACAGAATTTAGTTACCAGCTTGTCCAAGGATATGACTTCTACTGGCTTAATCAAAATAAAAACTGCAAGATCCAACTCGGGGGATCAGATCAATGGGGAAATATTGTCACAGGGACAGAGCTCATCAGACGTAAAGGTGGTGGTGAAGCTTTCGCAGTGACCACACCACTTATTAAAAAAGCAGACGGCACTAAATTTGGAAAAACAGAAGGTGGCAATATATGGTTGGACAAGAAAAAAACTTCACCGTATAAATTCTATCAATACTGGCTCAATGCATCTGATGAAGATGCTGCTAACTACATCAGGATATTCACTTTAAAGTCAAAGGACGAAATAGAAGCTCTGGAAAAAGAGCATGCCGAAGCGCCACACCTTCGTCTATTACAAAAGGAACTCGGCAAGGATATCACTATTCGCGTACACTCTGAAGCTGATTATAATATGGCGTTGAAAGCTTCGCAATTACTCTTTGGCAAATCAACTACAGAAGACTTAGTCAGTTTAGATGAAGACACTCTGCTGGCCGTATTTGAGGGTGTGCCAAAAGCAGAAGTGACTAAATCACAACTCTCCGAAGTTGCCAATATCACAGACTTCTTGTCAGAAACGACTGGCCAAATCGTGTTTTCCTCAAAAGGAGAAGCTCGTAAAATGATACAAGGTGGTGGAGTCAGTATCAACAAATCTAAGGTGACTGATCCTAATCAAGCTGTACAGTTTGATTTACTCCAAGAAAAATACTTATTGGTACAGAAAGGGAAGAAGAATTATTACTTGATATCAGTGAATTAGACTACTCTATATTTTTTCAGAGGTGAAATTCTTAGAGATATTGAATCGATAAATCCAGTGAAATGAAGTGCTATTTATTAATTAGTAGATTCTCTAGAGAATCTACTTTTGTGGTATCACCATAGATTCCTTTTAGCCTTTCTTTCAACTGAGGCCTCGAACCTGGGAAAGTTGTCCTGCTCGAAATATCATATGCCAGATAGGAAATTGCTACAAAAAAGACAACAGCAATAACAAGGAAGAGTTTTTTGGATCGTTTCATAGTTTAGTTTCTACCCACAAATATGCAATACTTATTAAGAATAAAAGATAGAATATCATAGGAGATAACTCTCGGTTAGCATATTTAGGAGTTTCTTCTATTTGCTGTCTAGTAATACCAGCAAACATTGTATTACTAATTGATTTACGGTTGGAAATCAAACTGCTCCAGTCGTTTTCGTCAAATACGTATCTATAGTTTTCAAAATCAGTATCATTAACATTCATAGCTGTCCACCCTGAGTTATTAGTCCAATAAATACTTGTCCAAAGGTTTGGTAGCTGCGCATCCTGCTTCATTGGCAGTTTATCATTATCAATCGATACTTGATGTTTTTGATTAGTGTTATTCTCAAGACTGACCTCAATTTGAGAGTTGACGATTGGAAATTCATCTTTGAAGTCCATCACAATTTTCTTCTCCACTCTTTTGCTTATCTGATAGATGATATCTGACCAGATGCTCTCATATAATTGTTGATTGCCGTTAAGCACTAATTCATAAGAGTTTTGAAATGAGAGAATTCCCACCTTGCCTATTCCTAAATATTTGTAACCACCTAATGAATTTTTACTTTGGGTTGACACGATAGGCATGTTAGGTTGTGACACTTCATACTCACTATTAGAAATCGAAATGCCTTTTTTGACTACGAACTCAGTCTCATTATTTTCATCAATTGATAAGTTGTCAAACAATTCAAACTGATTCATGTTCGAAAATTTCTTTGCATTTTGTAATAATACGGTAAGTCCATATTCCTTGACCATTGCCCTTATATTTCTTAACACTTTAGCAGAAAATCCTCGCAATGATTGTTGATCAAGGATCAATAAGTCAACATTTTTCAATTGATCAGAGGCTAGCCTAATAACTGCTTTATCTCTTGTGTTATAATATTCGTAGTTGAAATTTTTCTGGCTATATCTATTGCGGATTACTACTTCATGACCACTTTTGACAAGATATTTTCTTAGATATTTGGTATCAAATATCGGGAAGTCATTGACAATCAATACACTTAGTTTTCTTTGAGGAATCACCTCTATCGGCAATGGATGATCTTGCAACAGACTATCGCCACTATAGACAGCGAGTTGAAATACAAACCTTCCAGTTGCCTTAAGCGTATGAGAGATTGAAAAATAACCTTGATAATCCGCAATAGTCGAATCTAACCTTGAATCATTATTGAAAAGGATAATTTTTGTTTCATTAGGGCTTTTGATCGTCCCTTCAATAATAGTAGTCTTGTCTAGTTCAACAGATCGCTCATATTGCAAATCTAGAATCCCGTTTGGGATCTCATATGGATAATAATTAATATTAATATCAATCAATTTCTCCAATTCATAGGGCGCCAACCCCTCTCCTAGTAATTCTATATGCTTGATATTGTCATTTAGATATTTGAGATCATAGATATCCCATACTTGCTGATAGTTATTATTAAGTCCCTTTTCTGAAATTTTGGAGTAGACTTTCACATTGGGTTGATTCTGTAGTAAACTATCTAATGTACTTTCATCATAGCCATCAGTGAGAAAAATAATTCGATCAGCTTCTATAACAGTGCTATATTGAGGTTTTAAAATCAAGCCGGATATAGAAACTAACACTAAGACATAGCTAAGTATTCGCAGCCCTTTTCGCTCTCTTTTGTTTTTATACAAATCGATACTGATGAGCATTGTTATAATGAATGTCAACACTACAAATAAATGCCATTGCTCATTCCATCCACTAAATATCAGTCCCTCATCAATCATTAGTAATGGTGTTTTGTTCAAGAAGCTGAAGGTATGTCTTAGCCAGCGGGCTCAGGCTATTCTTTGATTGATTCGATATGGCTGCATCCTTTGGTAAGGCTTTTATGAGTTCATTTTGCAATGAACTAAGAGTCCTTAGGCTCATTTCTTCTCCATTGATCCAATCGCGTAGCATTTGAAGACTGAAAATGTATTTCCCTGGATTATCTACTGCGATTTGAGCGAGCTCGTTACCAGCTAACTGTAGGACTTCAATATTTTCTAATGACAACTCTCTTATTGAATCAGGATTTTCAGCAATAAGCTGAATCACCTTTCTGATCGAAGGATTATTGATCAAAGTATCATAAGTCTCTAATCTATTGTTTTTCACTTCTGACAAGTCGGCAGACAATCTAGATTCTTCTTTGATAGGTGGAGGATCAAAGCCAATTCGATGTACATAGACCCTTGCTTGATTTTTAATCTCCTTGATGAGTTTCAATGCTTTGTATTGATAGGGAAGTGCTTTTTTTGGTTGATATAGCCTCAGATACAGCTCTGAATCCCACATTAGCGCCATGGCAGCCTTAAGCTTTCCTTTTAGTGTGTTTGAGAAGAAAGTGGCTTCTTCTTCCGAATCATGTGCGTGATTATATTCCTCCAATGGATCTTCTTCTTGCTCCCCTCCTTCATTCGTTCGCTCGTGTTCATCTTCGGTGTGATGGTCATGCTTAAATCCATCCAAAGCATCTTCTGATTCACCTCCCTCTTCTTCACTTAGTGCTTCTTCTACTTGCTCTTCAGTTTGTATGGCTATTCCTGATTCGTCTTCTTCACCTAGAAACTGACCGTATTTAAGTCTAAGTGCCTTTTGATCAAAACCCAATTCATTGCTTTTAGAGTTGAAGTCTTGAGCTATTAGACTAGGCTTGTTTTTCAGAAGCTTCTCAGTATCTATAATTATCTGACGTTGACTTCTGAAGTACTCTGGCATCATATCTACCCCAAGACCACCTTCCATACCATACACATAGCTTGAGGTATCTCTGATAGAAATAATATAGGTCTGTGTCCGTGTTGTATTGCCCTTTAGCGTACAATTATCTTTGGCTTCTACATAGAAGTACAGCTCATCTCCAGGCTCCATACCAAACTGATTTAAATCAATTTGTTTTTTTAAATTCTCACTTTTCGACCCACTTTTCAGTTGTGTATCAAACAGCAATTTATCCTCTCTAAACATAACAGACTCTCCAGTTCCTTGTGCTATGGTAGCAATGATATAGGTGTCAGAAATTCCATAATCATCTACTATTGACACATCCAAATCAAACTTTTTATCTCCATCAAAATCAACCTCTGTAAATTGATCAAGACCGTCTACGTCTACTTGCGGTGACAGGTCATATACAATATCGATTTTATGAAAATCACCAAAAATAGTCTGTCCATCAGAATTCACATATTGCAGCTCGTACAATGCTCTATTGTTCAAACTCGCACTCGCTACAAACCTCTCGCCTTCTTTATTGAATGATAATTCAGACTTATCTGAAAATTTTAAAACAACTTCTTCTACTTGCTCATGAAAAGTGAACTCCCATTTAACCAAAGATCCTTCCAACACCACGATATCTAGATCACTTTGCCTTTTTGTCTTTTGAAAGGTATACTCAGGAGGTGTGATTTTTAC
>JAWUWD010000036.1:0-15470 GCA_034112085.1 Cyclobacteriaceae bacterium | reverse complement strand
GTGCTTGACAGCAAAAAGTATGGAACGGTTAGTCACATATTTGAGGCACCAATAGGTGTACCCATAGTTGACCTTTCGACCTTTAACGACAGGACTATGTGGTCTCCACCTAATAAAACCCCATGGTATTTATGGGTTTTTCCTAATTTGATTATATTAGGAATATGGGCAGTCATTATGTTATTGTTCGGTAATCTTATAAAAATTTATAAATCTTAATAAACCAATTTTATGAAAAGGATAAAAAACACATTGATCATTGGAGGTGTCTTATTAGTAGTATTCGCTTTCACAAAGGTGCAAATGCAATCTACAGAATGGGTAGTGCCGGCCAAGTACAAAACAATGGAGAATCCAACGGATGCATCAGACGATGAGAACATTGAAATCGGTGAAGAATTATACACCAAACACTGTAAATCATGTCATGGCAAAGAAGGACTAGGTGATGGTTCAAAGGCGGCAGAACAAGAGGGTGATCTTGGCGATTTCTCCTCCGAAGAATTTCAAGCCCAAAGTGATGGAGCTTTGTTCTACAAAACTACTTTCGGAAGAGATGATATGCCTAACTATGAAAAAAAGATGCCTGATGATGAAGACAGGTGGCTTATCGTCAACTATATGCGATCCTTGGGAGAATAAGTACTTACAATTTGAGTTTTTAGAAAGCCTTGCTATAATTTAGCAAGGCTTTTTTATGGATAAGTACGAGTATAAAAGAGTTCGTTTTTTGGCTTTGATATAAATCAACATCAGACTGATATAAGTTCAATTTTAAATGATTCATGTATTCATTGACAGAACATATACACCTGTATTACAGTTAGTTATACTGACAGGTAGCTTTAAATTTGTAGTGTAAAGAAGTGATTATTTTGTTTGAACTAAATGTTACGATTATGAAAGCCTATAATTATTTTATGTTCTATTTGTGGTTCTGTGTATAGCTGCAGTAAGTATTAGCCGTGAAGTTCCTGAAGGAGTTGCGGGAACCGATGGTGCAAACTAAGTAGCTGGAAATACAACTTGTCCCTCCTGCCACGTGGGAGATAATATTCAAAATGTCATAAAACAGTTCAATCAATCAGTTCATAGTGCAGGTCAAGTAAGACAGCGAGTAGCATCGGCTTTATTTTAACTTTATAAGCAATCTGAAGACCAAGAAAAAGGATTTTCAATTTCCCGTGAAGACTTGGCAAACATGGTAGGAACATCTGCAGAATCCGTGATTCGCTCTTTGTCGAATTTCAAAGAGGAGAAACTCATTGATATTACATCAGGAAAAATCTTCATCCTTTCCATATCAAATCTTGAAAACTTAATAAAAAGAGGTTATTGATCATAACCATTTATTCGCTATCTAAATAACTCTTGTCTCGTAAGTTCTAATCTCTTGAGTCTGATTTTTTAGGTGCGATACACCTTTTCCAACCCTAGAAATGGGTCAACAGAGATGTCATGCAAAATCTCTGACTAAGCACATCATATCAGATTCATAAGGCTCATGATAAATACACGTTACTCTACTCCTACCAGCTTATCTACCTTTTCTGGTTCACCATGAGTATGTTCTTTAGTTTCATATGGTAACTCCACAATGAATACCGTATCCTCGTCCTGGCTATTCTTGCTCACTGATATTTTTCCATTCAGTTTATCCACAGCTGTCTTCACTAGAAACAAACCAATTCCACCTGTTCGGTTTCTACCTGAAAACCTGGAAAACATACGAAATAAATCCTTTGTATCATCGACTTCTATGCCAATGCCATTATCACGAATCTCAATGAGTAAATTATCATTGTATTTATTTACTGTGATTTTTACAATGCTCTTTCGTTTATCGCTATCGTAAAACTGGAATGCGTTCCTTACAAGATTGTTAATGATGACGGCTATAACATCAATATCAGCATAGAAATTCAAATTTTCTTGTACAGATACACTAGATTCTACATCAGAATACTCTAGTGATAGCTCCCTTGATTTATTAATGGCAACCTTTACCTGTTCTTCAAAATCAATATTGACATACTCTAACTTAGTACTGATAATTTGGTTAACTCTCTGCAGGCGAAGTATTATACTGTTCAGTTCTTCTGCAGTAGTACTCAATCTTGTCAAATACTCCCTACCCATTTGATCTTTCACATCGATCAGGCCGATATCACATACTCCTCTCAACGTGGCCAGTGGACCTTGGATGTCATGTGAAATTTTATAAATAAAATTGTCTAACTCAGTCCTGGACTCAATCAGGGCTTCATTGGTAATTTTAAGTGATGCAGTTCTTTCTTTCACCTTAGTATCAAGGTTGAGGTTCATCTCATTGAGCTCTGCATTTTTATTTTCAATAGTCAAATTGGCATCACCAAGTTTAGCATTGATTCTCTTTCTGACCTTATTATTTCTATATACCAGAAATAGAAGAACTGAAATAGCTAGAGCAACAAAAGCCAACATAATCGTTTGCTGAGTAATCGCAATTATTTCATTGTCAAGTCCTTTTATAATA
This sequence comes from Cyclobacteriaceae bacterium, assembly GCA_034112085.1. Lineage (GTDB taxonomy): Bacteria > Bacteroidota > Bacteroidia > Cytophagales > Cyclobacteriaceae > JAWUWD01. The sequence goes on along the minus strand of JAWUWD010000036.1, from coordinate 12,955 downwards.
GTTTCATCTTTTGATTTTTGAATGTTAACATGGATTTTAGATAAATTTCTGTATACTTCATCATTAGAGGAGCTATCCCTAAAGGTTATATATTGTTGATGATAAAAGAACGCTTGTTCAAAATTTTCTGCTTTTGCATAAAATTCTGAATAGAGCTTCAAATTATTTCTAATCCACTCAACGTCTTCTGTTGCCAAAGCATGAGTTTGAGCCGTATTCAAAAAAATCATTGCAGAATCAACATTGTTGGCTTCAAATAGTATTTGAGCCAAATAGTTGTAATTCGATGCTAGATATTTTTGAATATCATTCGACTTTGAAAGGTCATTTGATTGAATAAAATACTTCTTGGCAGCCTCATGATTTTTTAAAAAATAATTGATGTGACCTAAGCCGCCTAGAGCCTGAATATGAACATCACCAAAACAGCCCGTCTTGCAGATCTCCAAAACGTCAAGAAAGTAGTCAAGAGCAATTTCATGTTTCTTATTCCCCATATAACACAGCCCCAGATTAACCATATTAATAACTGATGAGCTGGGATCGTCTAGCTCTTTGTTCAATTTTAAAGACAAAGAATGATACTCTACTGCTTTCTTATAATCTTCTAAAGCATAGTAAACAAGTCCGATATTGTTGTAAATAATGGATAAATCTTGTTTGTTATTATTCTTTTGACGGATAGTTAAGGATGCAAAAAAATGTGTTAGTGCCTGATCGTATTTACTAAGGTTACGCCTATTTAATCCTGCATCATTGTGTGCGTATTTAAGAAGTCTGTCATCATTTACTAGTTCTCCATACTCAATAGATTTAAGCAAGTAGCTATATCCAGAGTCGTAACTCCCCAGGGTATTAAAAACAGACCCCACAGCTCTAGATGTTTTTGCAACCCAAATTAAATCATTTGACTTTAAAGCTATTTCATATGCTTTAGTCGCATACAGTAATGCTTCTTCGGGTTGAGAGATTCTTAAATTTTTGAACTGATCATAGTTACTTGTAATCTCATCTTGCGGAGATTGGCAAATACCTGGAGTAGCGGAAACAAGTGTCGATATGGAGGCGATTAAAAAATAAAAGCAACTAATATAAGGATTATTCATAAAACATTAAGGACTGAATTTGTATTATCCTAACATGTGTATGGATAATTAAAGATTCAGGTTGTTATAGCAGTAGTTAGTTATAATATTTATGGAAAATCTAGTCAATCAAATTTACTTTAACAACATTATTTTTCAAAGTGATTTACTAGTACCAGTAAACAGCTTAATTTTTAAAAACATTCATTAATCATAACACAATTCTCATGAAAGCTAAATTCCTTTTAACAATTCTAGCAGTATCATTTTGTTCAATCCTATTTTCTTCTTGTACTGAAGAACAAGTAGTTCCAGCCACTGGAGATACAAAAACACACAAAGGTGTAGAACGAACTGATGATGGATTTTAGAAATTAAATTATTACAAAAACTAAACTTACTTCCCATGAAAACTAAATTTTTATTGACCGTATTCGCCATTGTATTCTGTTCAGCGTTGTTCTCTTCTTGCACAGAAGAACAAGTACTTCCAGCTACTGGAGATACAAAAACACACAAAGGTGTAGAACGAACTGATGATGGATTTTAGAAATTAAACTATTACAAAAACTAAACTTACTTCCCATGAAAACTAAATTTTTATTGACCTTATTGGCCATTGTATTCTGTTCAGCACTGTTTTCTTCTTGTACTGAAGAACAAGTAGCTCCAGCCACTGGAGATACAAAAACACACAAAGGTGTAGAACGAACTGATGATGGATTTTAGAAATTAAATTATAGAGATATGAAAAATGTTATAAAGTATTCCGCTGTAGTTATCGTAATTTTGGTTACTCTAATTTTTATTAGTGCCAAATCTAGGGACAGTCAACCTAATTCAGAAATTGAGCAGATTTCTGAGACTACTACTTATAAAGGAGTCTCCATGGAAGACAAAGGTAGTTGGTAAATCTTTGTTAAAAATAAATGTTGTCATCCTAATAAATTGAATGTTGGGTAATCAAAAATGTATGCATTTGTGTACTGTTTCCCGACATATTTGCATTATCAATACATCAATGTCATAATAATGAAACAAAAAGCACTATGTTTTTAGGCCTATAATCTGTTTTTTTATTTAGACCTTAATATGGAGCGATTTGAAGGTAATTATCCTCTGTTTTATATGATAGAATAACGAAAAGAGGATTTTTTTAATTACCTGTTCCTACGAAGGAGATTTTATTGCAGTGGACAGTCACAATATTTTTAAGAATAGGAAGTGCCTCTAATTGTATATCATTAAGTCCTTCATTTTGTTCGATTTTTTTGAAAATTGCCACCCACAGTATCAATCCAATATCACAGTTGCCGCTTATATATTTATTCTGAAGAGTATTAGAAATCAGAAGGTTATGATCTAAACACTTTGTTGTATTTCTCCAAAATGATCAACAGAAAATATTGACTTTCTCACTTTGTTAATGAAATGTCAACATTTTGTTAACTATTGTTAACTACTTGGATATTCATAGTATAAGAAGCTATTTCATGACTCATAACAGCCTGAAGAGACTCATGACTAAAAATATATCTTACCTATTTTTCATATTGTTACTATCCGTATTCTGTTGTACCAATGTCAAAACTGAAAGAAAAATATATACCGATCGAATCGGTGATATTCCCTTCCTCTCGGAAATTGATGACCCAGCATTTCTACTATGTGATTCTACTCAGATACTGCATAGCCGCGGAGCGCTGAAGTATGCCAACAAGTCTTTCACAAGTGATGTAAAAAGAATGTATGAATTTAAATCTCAATACAAAAATTTTAGTGGATACGTAGTCATACGATTCATTATCAATTGTGACAATACTATGGGCCGATTTAGAGCTGAGCCTCTAGATTATGATTTTATGTCCATAGAATGCCCTCCTGATCTGAAAAATCATCTAATAAGCATCGTAAAAGAATTAAGTAATTGGAAGCATACTTCTGATAAATTTAAATCTTCGGACTGCTCAAAGTACATAAATTTCAAAATTAGCAATGGACAAATTGAAAGCATACTTCAATAAAACTTCTTCTAGATTAGTATTATCAGTATTATCGATCACGATTGCTCATTTATCTTTTGGTCAAGGAAACTGTCTAATCTATGAAAAGAATAGTGGTGAAAGAAAGGCTTGTGAACTGAGTTATCAGGCGATAGGGTATAAACAAGGGAGCCGTGAATCACAAATACTATTTGATTCTGCCATAGCGATAGGTCCCAATTATGCCTGGGCATATTACGAAAAGTCAGTGCCCTACTTCAAGCGAGGATTACTCAATGAGGGCATTAAATTACTCAACAAAGCAGTAGCGTTAGAACCGGGAAACCATTACTTATGCTACAGGGCTCTCATGATAGCTATGCACGTTGTATTGCAGACCTGGAGAGGTATTACTACACCTTCTACCAAGGTCTTGACTTCACCCCTGGCGGTGAAGCTGAGATGCGGATACTTCTAGGTTTGGCATATGCAAATACTGGTAGCGTTGATAAAGGAATAGAAATGATTACAAATTATCTGGTTAGTGATGAAGCCCAGGGATTTATTGGGGCCTATGACTATTTTGTTCTTGGCGCATTGTATTATCAAAATAATTAACCCTTTAAAGCTAAAAAAGCATTTGAAAAACAAATAGAGGTTAATGAGTACTTCGCTAATACGTACTATTATATCGGGCAGATATTGGAATCCGCGTCACATAATAAGGCTGCACAAGAGATGTACCATGAATCATTAATAAGGTTTGATAGGCAAAAAAATGGTTATGGTCGCAGTATCTTTGGAATACGGCTTAGTAGAAATGACGTGGATGAAAAAATAAAAACGCTTTGATGACCAATTAAAACACTACAGGCCAAAGAATCACATCTACCCTCCTGTTTTTGAATCTACCTTCCCAAGTATCATTTTCATAAACCGGATTATGTTGACCAAAGTCTTTTACTTTAATCGATTCTCGGTCTATTAGATTTTCAGTAAGCTTTTGAATGACTTTTTCACTTCGCATTTCAGACAGCCATTCATTATACTCTACTCCTCCAATATTATCTGTATGACTATGAATCGTGATTTCATACTGTCCATTAGCCATGTGCTCACCGATGAACTCTGATAGTTCGATAGACTGAGCTTGATCAACGAAATAATTACCTCCACGAAAGTAAATGCTTTTGATCGCATAAGGTTCTTGTCCTTTAGCACCTATGGCCAAAAATATTGATAAAACAACAAGCCCATTCCTTAGCCACATGATGTATCATACGGATTATGGGAATTGTTGTTATTTCTTACCAAATCTACCACGCTGAACACTAAATAGACTTAAGACTCGCTTAAGTAAGTCAACATAAAGGGTGAAATATAGAATAAGTGTAAATGTCCAAATCACAGCAAGATTGAAAAATAAGGTGTCATGCGGCTTGCCGTACAAGTATTTGATTGGAGCGAAGAATTTAGTCTTCAAATCAAAGATAAATTCTGCATCATCTTGTCTATAATACACAGGATCTATCTTTCTGATAATCTTATTATCTACTTCAATCAGCCTGGCAGCTGTTCCTCGATTAGTCACAATATCTTCAATTGATTTGTTGTGGTGAGACTCTCTAAGAGATTGTAATAATTCGATACCAGCATCAGTTGTGGTCAATTTTTTCAGTAATTCATTCTTTTCTGAATCCGCCTCGTTATAGATATTCACGTAATATTTTTTAAGAATACCTAAGAAATTGGCTGTAATTTGATATTGAGTTGAATCAAATCTTTGAATATTCAAGCGATCCAATCTTTCGTATTTATCATCACCTACTATCTCAAGTTCTTTGGTAATCTCAGATTTCAACATGGTCAATGAACTAATGAATTCATCTTTTTTAGAGGTCCGTTTTTGAGACAAATTATTGATGCAAAATGCCAATTTAGATTCTAAATGAGGAATTAAATAAAGCTTTTTATAAGCCGCATTCGATCGCTTCGTATCAATAGAATAGAATTTCTTATTATAGTCATTATACTTGAATTGAGAAACCATTGTAGCTTCAAAAGCCCATCTTGATACCATCATATCCCCAATTATAGGCACACCATCCACAGTACTAACAGATGGGTTGAACTTATCAAAACTGATCACTACACCACTCAACAATAGCTGTGGAATAAGCAACAAGGGTATTAATATATAAATAGTGACGGCTGAATTAAAAGTAGAAGAAATATTGAGCCCCATCATATTGGCAAAACAGGAAACTGAGAATAGAATAGCCCATACGGTCCACCCCATACCAGAGATTTCTAGTATCCAGTGGCCTATAAGTACAAAAGTACCTGTTTGTAAAGCAGATATTAGAAATAGCACCATCATCTTCGATACGAGGTATCCACTCCTACTTAAGTTCAAAAACTGCTCCCTCTTCAATATCTTCCGGTCGCTAAATATCTCCTCAGCGCTTACCGTCAGCCCCATAAATAGAGACACAATAATGCTCATAAAGAAGTAAGTCGGAATATTATCATTTGCAAAAAAGGAGTATGCTCCCTCTTCTCCTGACGAAGCATAGAACCTCACTAAAAATGCGATAAACAGGGCAAGAGCAGGTGCTTCTAAGAGATTAATTAATAAATATTGCTTGTTGGATAACTTAGACAACATATCTCTGGTTAAGAAAACCCCCGCTTGCGTAAACCAACTTGGAATGATCTGCTTAACCTTTATTTTTTCTTTGATTGGCTTTATTTTAGGAAATTCTATCTCCTTTTTGAAATAAGAATACCATTGAGTAGCAGAGATTTTTCTAGTGGAAGTGAGTTTCCCATATTCATCTACTAAGCGCGTTTCAATGATATTGAATATTTGCTCTGGATTGATATTCCCACATTCAGGACAAGTACTTTCAGTCTTATTGACAGCATCAATAATGTTTTTGAAATAAACTACTGCTTCGACAGGATTGCCATAGTAGATTTGGTGGCCGCCATTGTCCAGTATTATCAAGCTATCAAACATCTTGAATATATCTGAAGATGGTTGGTGAATCACCACAAAGACCATTTTCCCCCTTAAAGAAAGCTCTTTGAGCAAATCCATGATATTTTCAGAATCTCTAGATGAAAGCCCAGAAGTGGGTTCATCAACATACAGTACTGAAGGTTCTCTTAATAATTCTAACCCAATATTGAGGCGCTTTCGTTGACCGCCACTGATGGTCTTCTCCATCGAAGAACCGACTTTGAGGTGGCCTATTTCTATTAGACCTAAGTTAGAAAGCACTTCATGTACAAGTTTCGCAAGTTCTAACTTAGTGTAGTCTCCAAATGATAGCTTAGCTGCATAGTACAGATTTTGAAAAACTGAGAGCTCATCTATCAGTAAGTCATCCTGTGGCACATAGCCTATAACTCCCTCTATGTTATACTTTTGGGTATGAATATTTACCCCGTTAATGAATACTCGTCCACTAGATGGTGATTCGGTACCATTAAGGACATTTAGCAAGGTGGACTTACCAGAACCACTGGCGCCCATTAGTCCAATAAGTTTACCTCCTTCTTCAGCAATACTTACATTTTGAAGTCCTAGTTTACCATTTTTAAAGTGATAAAAAAGATGTTGTGCTTCAAAGGATATTTGTGGTGAAGTACCATGATGTATATATGAAGTGACTATATAGCTATAGTAGATTGTTTGTATTTTTTTCCCTCTAATAGTACTACCAGTTGGTAATACAGATATCCTTCTACTTCTGAGTGGTTGTCCATTGAGTGTTAGCGTACTTATACCAATATACTTAATAAAGTAAGTCTCAATATCTCCTATTCTTAGGATTGCCATCAACCCTGTAAGGTTAGGGGCGTCTATATGCAGACTACCTTTGGGATATTCACCAGATCCATCATCAATAATCAATACTTCGGATGAAGTGAGATCTTCGAGTTCCTCTCCCATTACGAACTTCTTAAGAAGTCCTATATCTTTTGACTCTATCTTGAGCGCTTCACCAATATGGAAAATAAGGTTACCTTGACGTTCTGAGATATTACGATCCGCATATATCAGTTCAATTATTTTGATAATAAGAACAACTTTTTGCTGCTTAGTAAGTGCAGAATTTACACTTTTAGTAATCTTTAAGATTTTAGCCCATTCTTCTACAAACTGGAATGTCTCATCATCTACGTCCAAATCTTCTGCTCTACTAGATGTTTTATCTTCCTGAGAATAGTGATCAAACAAATTTAGATAGTGATCAACTGAACCTTGATTGGCATGCAGTGATAGGAATTCATGAATATTAGCACGTTCGTCTTCCGTAACACGCTCCTTTGCTACTATTGCGAATAACCTAATTATGGCCTTTAATAACTCTTCACTCATATATTATATCTTCTTTCCTTTTTGGAATAAAGCTTATTGGCTTGTCTCCTCTCGAGTGTTCAATTTGATGTCAATAGTGATTGAGCAACTCTCAATATTATTAATACGCCTAAAATATAAAAAAACAGAGTGTATATAACCAAACACCATCAATTAAGAATATTATTTGTAGTTTCACGACTTTAATTTCTACTTTAGACATGAAAGAAATCACAATTGGTTTTTTATCTGCATTGCTCATTATGGCATGCGGCACCAGTAATGAGGAAACAACCGCTCCCACTTACTCGATTAAGGGTACTTTGGCGAATGCTGACTCAGCTTGGATGATTCTTCAAAAAAGAGATAATGGTGAATGGGTGAAAATTGATTCATCACAAGTAATAAACAACAACTTTGAGATTCTGAACGGAAGTGTAACTCTTCCAGAATTGTACTACATCAATATTGCTGGTACAAGAAATTATTTACCCTTATTCATAGAAAATAGCAACATAACTGTTGCAGGGGATTTAGACAGTCTTAATAAGGCACAAATCAATGGATCAGCCATACATGATAGATATAAAGCTTATCAAGAAGGAAAAAAACCCTTCAATAATCGAATGACTGCTCTTTATCCCAAATATGACCTTGCTGACAGCCTTGGAGACAAGGAAATGGAAAAGCAGTTAGACGATGAATATGAGGCGATATATGAAGAACAAAAGGAATACACCAAATCGGTGATTGCCAATAACAGTAATAACAACTTGGGACCGTATTTGGCAGCATCTACTTTTTTCAACGATAAAGATTTGGAAGAGCTTGATAAAGTCCTAGTAAACTTCGACAGCGCTCTGAGCGTATCTAAGTATGTAAAATCGCTTACAGACATGAGTGAAGTTTGGAAGAAAGTAGCTGTAGGACAGCCTGCAGTGCCATTTTTGCAAAATGATTCTTCTGGTAATCCTATTTCTATCAATTCATTCAAGGGACAATATGTATTAATAGACTTTTGGGCATCTTGGTGTGGACCATGTAGAGCTGAAAACCCAAATGTCGTTGCTATTTACAACGACCTGCATGGTAAAGGGTTCGAAATACTAGGCGTATCATTCGATACAAGTAAAGAGAAGTGGATAAAGGCTATTGCAGATGATCAATTAATTTGGCCTCATGTATCTGATCTCAAAGGTTGGTCCAATGAAGTCGGGTCGTTGTATGGAGTCAAAAGTATTCCTCATACCGTCTTATTGGATAAAGAAGGGATTATTATTGCAAAGAATCTCCGAGGAAATGAATTGAGAGAAAAACTTGAAGATCTCTTGATGTAACTATTAGTATATAAACAATCAACAAATTCACTCTAAATGAAAAATTTCATCAACAAATCATTGCTATTTTTTTTGATTGCCATATCAACTGTATCAATATCCCAAAAAATTGAGAATTCCATTTTTTGGGAGGTTTCAGGTAACGGACTTTCTAGTCCATCATATGTTTTCGGAACTGTCAAATTTATTCCCGCCAAAGACTTTGTACTCGGTAAAAATGTAAAAGCCAAACTCAAAGAGAGCAGTATATTTGCAACAGAGACTCTTCTAGATCATCATAGCCTTCATGAACTCAATAAGGCAGCACATTTGCCACATCATCAATCGATTAAAGACTTGCTTTCTAAGAAAGAATATAGTGATCTCAAAAAAATATTTACGGAGCAACTTGACGTTTCGAATTTAAAGTTTGAATTGGTATATAGCCAGTTCAAACCTGTGGTACTATCGACTACAATGACACGACTTTCTCTTAAAAAAGATGTCAAGTACTTCGAAATAGAACTAGTGAATATTGCTAACAAAAATGGACTATTGACCTTAGGGCTTGAAACAGCATCACGCGAAATTGAAGCTATCGAGTCCTTTGACAAAGAGAGTCAGATTAAGGCATTGAAACAATCTATTGAGAATTTTGATAAACAATTAATGGATTACAAAGAATTCATTGAAGCTTATAAACTTGGTGATCTACATAAAACATTGGAGTTTACACTTCACCCCTCCGAGAATAATGAAAATTTTAGAAAGAATTTTTTTGATCAGAGAAATAGTGAGTGGATTCCTAACATGGAAAAATACATGAAACAATCGTCTACTTTTTTCGCATTAGGAGCTGCCCATTTAGCTGATGATAAAGGCATCATCAGACAACTTAGAGATAGTGGATATACAGTTACACCAATGCCTTTGAAATAATTTAGCTCATTTAAATATAGCAAAGTCAGGAAATTGACATTTTTCGGCTAGTGTGTTGAGGTTATTTGTAGCAAATAATTATTATGAAAAATATATATTATCTTTTTTTGTTGATTACCCCAATTTTTGCTGCATGTACTGGTAAAGCTTCTGAAGAAAACACTAACCCAAAGGCAATTGGTAATATTGTTCCGGTGATTCCAGAGACATTATCAAAGGGGCTTATTGCCCACGGTAGTCTTGATAGATGGAGATCATTTCATACACTTTCTTTTGAACTCGTAACACCTACTAATACACAGCTGCAATTAATTGATCTGGACTCCAGGAAACTACTAATCACTGATTCACTTTATACACTCGGTTATAACGGTGATCAAGTCTGGGTGAGTCCTGATTTGGAGGCTTTTGGTGAAAGTTCTGCAAGATTTTATCATAATTTGTATTTCTACTTCTTCTCTATTCCTTATGTACTGGCTGATCCAGGGATCGTTTATGATGATTTAGGAACACAAACTATAGGAGACAAGGAATATAATGCGATTAAAATATCCTATAGTGAAAATATTGGAGACTCTCCAGAGGATTTTTATGTAGCGCATTTCAATCTAGAAACGGGATTGATGGAAGTATTGCTATACACAGTTACGTATTACAGCAAAGAATCGCATGAGAAGTACAACGCGTTAGTTTATGATTGGCAGGAAGTTAATGGTCTTCAAGTCACTAAATCAATTAAAGGATATAAATATGATAGTGGCAAATTGGGTGATTTGAGATATGAAGCAGTATTTGATCAAGTGATGCTTTCAAAAGACATGCAGCCTGACAGTTTATTTAGTATTCCAAATAATTTTGAAATAGACAGTTTAACGACCAATTAAGGGCTAATCCTTATGGGTATTGATAATACTCAAACGAGCTATTTTTCCATCAGACCCAGCAGCCCAAATAGCCTCCTTGCTTTTTCCTGCTATACTAAGGGTGTGGAAGCCCATAACATCTATCGGGTGCCAGGTGGATCCATTGTTATGTGAGTAGCTACTCCCTGCTGAGCCAACCGCTATGAAAAAACCATCTGCATAGTCAATACAGGACCTAAACTCCATGTGTTCTGGAACCAATGACCAGCTAACCCCTTTATCTTTGGTTATAATGATATTGTTTTTCGCATCACTTGTCTTGTTGTAATCACCACCTACGGCTAGCCCAAAGCTATGATCTATGAACTTCACAGAAAATACACCCGTAGAAGCTTTACCTTGATTGATAGGCGTATCACTCACTTCCCAAGTTTCTCCCCAATCTTGGCTATAAAAAATTCTGGCTGACTGTCCACCTGTTCCTATCCATGCTTGACCTTCTTCAAATACTCTTAAATGTGTACCGCTGGCAGCGAAGCCGAACTCTTGATAGTTGATAGTAGGAATCCTACTTTTATGTATTTTGACCCAAGTGTCGCCACCATCACTTGTAGTAGCGATATATAGATTCCCATCTACTGGATCACCCGCCAAAATTCCGTTTTCCTCATCCCAAAAATCTATTCCATTGAAAAAACCATTTTTATGGGTATTGACATGTACTAAATCCCAATTCTGACCGCCATCTACTGTCTTATATACTTTAGATTTGGCAGCGACTCCAGAACTCATAATAATAGCCGAATTCTCATCAAATGCATGTATGTCTCTAAAGTCTAAGTTCTCACCACCTTCTACTGGTAGTATTATCCATGATTCTCCTTTATCAATTGACCTCGCTACAGTTCCTTTGCTCCCACTCAACCAAATCACATCTTCACTGACAGTACAAAGCCCTCTTATGGAAGCATGAGAGTCGAAGTTCTTCCTTTGCCATTCAAACTTATATTGAGCATAAGACTGCATATATCCTATGGATAGAATTACAATTACAAGTCTTAAAGAAGTCTTCGAAAATATAGGTGAATTATTCATATGGCATCCTTATCTTCATTAACAATTGAGTGAAAGTAGAATCAATTTAGTCATATCATAAGATAATCATAAGTAATCATAGGCAAAACTTGACGATTCTCTTATTTTTGATTCGAATATGATCAAAAAGTATTTCAAAATCAGCTATTTCTTGATGTTAGTCATTATACTGACTGCATGTGGGAGCCACCATAAATACACGGTTACCAAGAAGGTCGTCCCGAAGAATAGAAATCGGTATTATCATCCCAAGAAAGATAAGCATAAGAAAAGAACTAAGAGGGTAAAAGCATTAATGTAGATGGAAGAAGATTTTCAAAAAGGATTGGAATTATGCAGAAGTGGTTTTTATGAAAAGGCTGTAGACTTATTTGGTAATATACTCAATCGTCATCCGAATCATCAGGCTAGTCTCTACAACCGTGCAAAAGCACATGCTAAGCTAAACATGTTGGATAAAGCACTCACTGATTATAATACATTGTTGGGGATTACACCATCCAATGCAGATTACTTAAGTGATCGTGGAGTATTGTATTTTCATTTAAAGCAAAATAACAATGCAATAGCAGATCTGGACAGAGCTTGTGAAATTGAGCCAACAAAGCCTTATAGATACTCTAGTCGAGCTTATCTAAAGGATATGACAGGAGATTTTCAAGGAGCTTTGGCAGATTACGATCGAGCAATACAACTCGATCCAGACGATGCTGTATCTTATAACAATCGTGGGTTAGTAGAAGAGAAGTTAGGTCATCTTGAAAAATCGCAAGCAAGTTTTGGAAGTGCAGACCAAATCATGGATATAGACGATAACAGTTACCCTACAGGGCCAGTTGTATCCATAAAAGATAAAGGAGAAGATAGCAAGAAAGAAGAAGAGCAAACAAAGTCCATCAAATCCAAAGGAGATTCCTACAAAACAACTATATCCAAACTCTTTACTTCTAAAGAAACAAGGCTTCAATTTTACAATTTTGTGTCGAAAAAAGTGTTTAGTAAAAAATAACTTGGGTACTTCAATCCATTGAGCATCATCTCAATATTTCGTCTAAAATATAACTTAGAAGGTTCAATACGTAGTGTATGGGCCGTCAATAGACTTCCATAAATAATTGATACCATCAAATAAGCCAAATCTTTTGGGTTGCTACTTTTAGTAATTTCCTTATTAAAAATTGCCTCCAATATAAATGTCTCAAGTAGTTGATCCATGGGTTGTATATCTATAATATTGACATCTTCTATGTCTGGGTATAACAGTTGTCTTTCATCTATCCTGATTGGAAATGGCTTTTCGATAGTA
>JAWUWD010000035.1:0-8767 GCA_034112085.1 Cyclobacteriaceae bacterium | reverse complement strand
CTGTTGGCTATAAAGAAGTATTTGGCTTTATCGATGGAGAATATGATAAGGAAGAGGCAATACGTCTACTGAAAAGAAACTCTAGGAGGTACGCCAAACGTCAGATGACTTGGTTTAGAAAAGAAGAAAACATTAAGTGGTTTCATCCGAATGATGAGAAACTCATACAAGAATACATTGTTACTTCAATAGACTAGTCAATATCCGGTAGACTAATTATGAATTCACTACCATCCTCTGAAGTGTTTAAGGTTATACTCCCTTGCAGTCTTTCGGTAAGAGTTTTGACAATTGCTAGACCAAGACCATTGGAAGTCTCTCCACCAGTTGGGCGAGCGCTTAATTTTTTAAATTTTTTATAGAGGTTCTTTTTGTCATCTTCACTAAACCCTGGCCCATAATCTTTGATACTAAAGTGAGATAAGTTGTTTTCTTGATACGCATGAATTTCTACCTCTGTGTTTTCCTCCGAGTATTTTATTGCATTAGAAAGTAAGTTGTCAATAATTCGAGACAAGTGTGATTTTTCGGTTAAGAAGCTTATTTTTGGGTCTATTGGTTTGATTTTTAGGGTAATATTCTTTTGCTGACCTGAGTCCATAAATTCATTAAATTTCTGAACAATGAAGTCATAAATGTTAATATTGGATATCACATAAGGTTCATCATTGGTTTCAAATGCATTAACATCTAAAATATCCCTCGTAAGGTGAGACCCTTTAGTTGCGACATCTTTAAGCAGAGTGACATACTCTTTTTGTTCCTTATTCAACGTCCCCGATAGAAGTATTAATTCGCCAATACCCTTAAGATTATTGAAAGGAGACCTTAAGTCGTGCGCCACGATGTTCATCAAGTTGTCTTTTTCACGGTTTAGTTCTGCTAGCTCTTGATTACGTTTTTCCAACCCATTATTTTGCTCATTAATTTTCTTGTTTTGAGATTCAATATGGTCGTTTTTAGTGGCTAGTTTATGACTGTGTTTTATTTTTTGTCTTGTATATCGAATGACGAAAAATATAATGAATATGACCAGAGTGGTAGTGGCAGTCAATGCCAGATTTCTAGTCTTTTGTTTATCAATTTCAGAATCATCAATTACTTTTTGAATCTTAAGTAGCTTATTTTCTTTTTCTATCTCTTGCAAGTCTAGCCTTATTTCCATTCTCTCGATGGTTCGAGCGATATCTATATTGTTTAAGGAATCATTTACTGTGTTATATCTCTTTAAGTAGTAGAGCGCAAGCTTATCATTACTTTTGGCCTCATATATTCTTGATAAGAAGAAATTGGCATCCTTAATTATTGCTAGTTCACCTGATTTAGGTTCAAGACCGATTAATTTTGTTAAAAATTCTTCTGCCTTAGGCAGGTTGTTCAATGAATAGTATACTTTCCCTAACTGTAAGTGAACTCGATTAAGTAAAGATTGATTTCTCAGTTTGACATAAGGGTCCAGTGATTTAAGTCCAAACTCTAGTGCTTCATTCAATTGGTTTTGATGGTAAAAAATATCGGACATACCTAAGTAGGTTTCTACCAAACTAATGTTGTCATTAGATTTTTGAGCTAGGTTTTGAGCAATGTCTAGGTATTCCAGTCCTTCTTCATATCTTTTTTGCTGAAGGTGAATGTCTGCAATATCTTGATAACTGGAAATTTGACCTCTTATGTTTTCGAGTGTTTGTCTGATTTCAAGTGCTTTGATAGATATTATTAGTGCCTTTTCAAGATTATTCTGAGCTAGATAAAGCTCTGATAAACTTTTATAACAATATCCCATTCCAGCTTTGTCTCCGATAGATTCAAAAATATTGAGTGCTGAGAAAAAGTATTGATAGGAGTTGATCATATCGCCTTGCGAGAATAATAATCGTCCTAGACTATTTTGAGCGTGGGCCAAATTGACGGTGTCTTTAAAAGCAATGCTGTTGTCTAAGCTATTGTTGAACGACTTGAAAGCACTTGAATACTCACCTTTGTATCCATAAGCTATGCCTAAAAAGTTCAATGAAGTCCCTAAAACGAAAGGATTACCAATGTCTTCTGCAATTACGATGGCTTGATTACAATAAAATATTGTGCTATCAGGATTTTTGAGCCGATATTCCCAGCCAAGTTGGTTTAATATCGTTGCTCGATCAACTTGGCTCGAATTGGTTTTGGCTAGCTTTAAACTATCAATTACTCTATTGTTTTGGCCAAAAGCAGAAACGCTAACGGTAAAGAATAATAGATAAGTGAGTATCTTATTGATCATTGGATTATAATATTAGCAGCTATTTTAAAAGATGATAATTTTTATTCAACATTTAGCATTTCAAACAATTTACTTAGATCAGGGGTGATAATAATATCAGTTCGCCTATTTTTTTGACGACTTTCAGCAGTACTATTGTCAGCAACCGGTGAATATTCTCCTTTTCCTGCTGCGATAATTTGTTCTTTCGAAACACCACTTTTAGCCAATATTTTAACTATTGAAGTAGCTCTTAATACACTCAAATCCCAATTATCTTTCATATGCGCAGTGGTTTTTGATACAGGAATGTTGTCAGTATGTCCCTCGACCATAACATTGATATGTTCTTGAGATTTTAGTGCATTTGCTAACTGAGTCAGAGCACTTACTCCTTTTGGGTCCACTGAAATGCTTCCTGATTTGAAGAGTAGTTTCTCTGATAATGAAACATAAACCTTTCCATTTTTTGTAGTCACTTGTAAGTCACTTTCGTCAAAACTGAGAAGAGAATTAGAAATTTTAGATTTCAATTCTCGAGTGGCATTAGCTTCATCTTGTAGAATTTTCTCAAGCTCAGCTACTTTCTTCTCACGTTCAACAAGGTCAGTGTTAAGCACATCATTTATTTGTCTGGTTTTTTCTAAACTTTCACGGATCGTCAATAATTCTTGTTGTTGATCAACTAGGTTTTTATTAAGTTGACCACTATTGTTACGAAGATTGTCATAGTACTTATTGAGCTCCTCATGTTGTTGGGTTATAGATGCCAATGAAGACTCCGTACTTTTAAGTTTGGATTTTAATAACCCATTATCTTCAGAATGGCTTTTGTTTTTGGCTTCGAAGTTCTCAAGTGCAGTGTTTAATGCTGAGACACTGTCTTTGCATTGACTAAGATCTGCTTCCATTCTAACTTTTTCTGTAAGCAGGTTGTCATATTGTTTTTGCATTACGCAGCCGCTGGTGGCGAGAAGAATGAATATACCTATTGTTGTTTTTCGCATGAATAATGGCATTTATGAAAGCTAAATTAACGGGTGCAAATTCTTACAGGTTGAAATTTAATAACTTTAAATTAATTACATACTTAAATAAATTGAAATAATATGGAAGGAATGTTAAAAGACAATGCGCTACAAGGTAAAACTTATATTGTTACAGGTGGAGGAACTGGACTAGGCAGGTCAATGGGTAAGTATTTCCTTGAGCTAGGGGCTAATTTGGTAATCACTAGTCGTAAGATGGAAGTACTAGAGCAAACTGCTAAAGAACTCGAAGAGGAAACTGGAGGTAAGGTGTTGGCCATATCTTGTGATGTTAGGAAGTATTTTGAAGTTGAGAATGTACTCAATAAGACTATTGAACGATTTGGTAAGATAGATGGTGTTTTGAATAATGCTGCTGGAAATTTCATCAGCCCAACAGAAAGGTTGTCTCACAAGGCATTTGATGTGGTCGTGGATATCGTATTAAAGGGATCTTACAACTTCTCATTGGCCGTAGGTAAGCATTGGATAGCTGCGAAAGAAAAAGGTGTTTTTCTCAATATTGTAACTACTTATGCATGGACAGGGTCAGGGTATGTTGTGCCTTCTGCATGCGCCAAAGCAGGCGTATTGGCTTTGACTAGATCTTTGGCAGTAGAGTGGGCGAAATATGGTATTCGGTCCAATGCGATTGCCCCTGGTCCATTTCCAACCGAAGGAGCTTGGAGTAGGCTCCTTCCAGGCGAGTTAGTTGAAAAATTTGACCCAGCGATGAACGTGCCACTGAAAAGGGTGGGGGAACATCAAGAGTTGGCGAATCTTGCTGCTTATCTGATGTCAGACTTTTCGGCTTATGTCAATGGTGAAGTAGTGACTATAGATGGAGGAGAATGGTTGTACACTGGAGGAGAGTTTAGTCATTTGGATGTGATCTCTGATGATATGTGGGATCAGCTAGAGAAGATTCGTAAGAGGTAGTATTTATGTGTTTAGATTATATAATTTAGCATCTTCAACCATTGATGTTGCTAAATTATATATGATTCAATTTCCCTCAAGACTTCAAAATCAACTGAACAAAAGGTCTGTTGAAAATAGCTTTAGAGAGCTTAAGCTGTTAGGAAATATGATTGATTTTTGTTCCAATGACTATTTGGGTTTTTCAAGATCAGAGGAGCTTAATGGTGAAATTTCAGAACATATTTCTCAATTGACATCCAAGTTGAATGGAGCAACAGGCTCACGTTTGATTTCAGGGAATAGTGAATTAGTTGTAGGTCTTGAAGGTAAAATATCCTCATTTTTCTCAAGTGAAGCTGCCTTGTTATTTAACTCAGGTTATAATGCTAACCAAGGCGTACTTTCTGCACTACCTCAAAGAGGTGATTTAATTATCTACGATGAATTAGCTCATGCAAGTATCAAAGATGGGATGAGGTTGAGTCATGCGGATAAAATTTCATTCAAACATAATGACCTTGAGGACTTGGAAAGTAAGCTTCAAAAACCAGCAGTAGATATTTATGTGGTAGTAGAGTCAATATACTCGATGGATGGCGACTTATGCCCTCTTAAAAGACTTGTAGATATTTGCACTAAACATGGAGCAAATCTAATAGTTGATGAAGCCCATAGTGTAGGAGTAATCGGTAATGAAGGGAAGGGACTATGTGTAGCTGAAGAGGTTCAGGATGATGTTTTCGCAAGGATATATACTTTTGGAAAAGCACTTGGTGTACATGGCGCATCTGTCGTAGGTAGTCAAAAGCTCATAGATTTTTTGATCAATTTTTCAAGACCATTTATTTACACCACAGCTTTGCCAGAGCATAGTGTGATATCGATGAGTTGTGCCATAGACTTTTTGTCACGGGCAGATATAGATAGGCAAAATCTGACAGACAACATTGCTTATTTCCAAAGTAACATGGCAAAAGCAAAAGCTGAATTTCGAGATCAAGAATTGGATGTGGTTGAAAGCTATTCAGCGATTCAGGGAGTGATTATATCCGGAAATATTAAGGTGAAAAATACTGCACTGATGTTGCAGGATAATGGGTTAGACGTAAGACCTATTCTGTCTCCCACGGTTAAGTCAGGAACAGAAAGACTCCGAATTTGCCTGCATAGCTACAATACCTTTGATGAAATTGATTTGCTAATTCAAAAAATCATAGATAATTGAAATATTTCATAACAGCCATAGGGACTGACAGTGGTAAGACTGTGGTGTCTGCTATATTTATACAGGCGTTGAGAGCTGACTACTGGAAGCCAATCCAAGCTGGATATCCTACTGATACTGAAGTAGTAAGATCATTGGTGAGTGATCCATTAACCACTTACCATAAGGAAGCATACTTGCTGAATACGCCAGCTTCACCTCATGCATCTGCTAAGTTAGATAATGTTGAAATTGACCTGAAATCAATCAGTTTTCCTATTACCGATAGGGATCTAATTATCGAAGGAGCAGGTGGATTGATGGTGCCTGTAAATGATCACGAATTGGTGATTGATATGGCAAAGAACTTTGACTGTAAAGTAGTATTGGTTTGTAATTTATATTTGGGAAGCATCAATCATAGTTTACTAAGTATAGAATATCTTAAAAGTAATGGATACGATCTATTAGGAGTAGTCTTTAATGGAGATAGTAATGAGGAGTCTGAGCAAATCATATTGAAATATGCTGGAGTGCCATGTTTATTAAAAGTGAAACAAGAATTAGATATGGGCAAAGATCAAATAGATCAATATGCCAAAATTCTCAAAACAAATTTGATTAATGAGCGAATTATTAAAGAGAGATAAAAAATACATTTGGCACCCGTTTACTCAACTGGTGGATACGTCAGATCCATTGGTGGTCAAGAGTGCCAAAGGAGCCTATTTATATACCGAAGACGGAAGAGAAATCCTAGATGCAGTTTCATCTTGGTGGGTGAACCTTCATGGACATAGTCATCCATATATTGCGGCAGCAGTGGCTAAACAGGCTCAAGAACTGGAGCATGTAATCTTTGCTGGATTCACTCATGAGCCGGCTATTAATGTGGCTGAAAATATACTCTCTATTCTTCCCGATAATCAATCAAAGGCATTTTTCTCAGATAATGGAAGTACCGCCATTGAAGTCGCTTTGAAGATGACTTTTCAGCACTGGTACAATCAAGGTATTGAACGGAAAAAGACAATTGCATTTAATGGAGCGTATCATGGAGATACGTTTGGAGCAATGTCGGTAGGGGATAGAGGTCCTTTTTCTGCTCCTTTTTCTCCTTATTTATTTGATGTGGCGTTTGTTGACTGTCCCATTGCTGGTAAAGAATCGACAGTTCTGAAAAAATTTATGTCACTCGTAGATCAAGGTGATGTCGGGGCATTCATTTTCGAGCCTCTGGTACTGGGTTCAGCGGGAATGCTTATGTACTCTCCTGAAGTACTCGATGAGATGATCAGCTATGCTCAAATTAATGGAGTGATCTGCATAGCAGATGAAGTATTTACAGGTTTTGGAAGAACTGGAAAGTTATTTGCTGCCGATCATTTGACTCATAAACCAGATATCTTCGCATTGTCAAAAGGCCTTACTGGCGGGACAATGGCGCTAGGATTAACTACCTGTACTGAGAAGATCATTGAAGTTTATAGAGATAACGACTTGATGAAAACATTTTTTCATGGACATTCTTTTACAGCCAACCCTATAGCCTGTGCCTCAGCCAATGCGAGTTTTGACTTACTGATGGATAGCGCTTGCCAAAACCAAATTGCTCAGTTAGTGGACTTGCAAAAATATTATAAAGAAAAATTGGAGAACCATCCTAAACTCAGGGAAGTCAGACAATTTGGAACTATTCTAGCTTTGGAGTTTGACACCACGGATGATACATCTTATGCCAACGAGGTGAAGCATAAGCTTTACCCGTTCTTTTTGGACCGAAATATATTATTGAGACCTTTGGGGAACATTATTTACGTTTTACCTCCGTACATTATTACCAAAGAAGAAATGGCAACCGTTTATGGAGCTATTGATGAATTATTAGAAGAGATAGAATTAAGATAAGATCTGCTTCTCGAGATCAAGTAAAATAGAGTCTTCTAATGGCTTAGTGACGTACTGGGTAACTAGGGGGTTGTCTTCCGCTTTTTTAATATCTTCTTCATACACTGATGAAGAAAGCATATAGATATTCATTTTCTTAAGCACCTCTTCTTTGCAAAGTAACTCATATTCGTCAAGAAAATCCCACCCAGTGCGTATTGGCATGTTTATGTCCAAGAATAATGCATCCGGGTAATTACTAGGATCTTTTTTATGGACCTCTTTAAGATATTTTATTCCTTGATCGACACTTTGACAAGAGTGAATATCTTGTGAAAACCCAGAAATCTCCATTACCTTCTTGCAAAGGAAGTTATTTATCTCATCATCATCTATAATCAATACATTCATGTGACATTCTTAATCGATTAAACCAAAGATATAATATTTTTAAAAACAGAAAATGATTTACAGAATTATTTCTTCAATAAGTAAATTTTAAAGGTCGTTCCTTGATTGACTTTACTCTTGACGTCAATATATCCCCCCATCATTTCTACCTGTGTTTTTACAATATATAGACCGAGACCTTTACTGTTCGCTACATTGTGGAATCTCTGGTAGATTCCAAATAACTTATCTCCATACTTATTCATATCAATGCCAAGACCATTATCCCTGATCTCAAGACATACGTAATCGTCATGATTATAAGTCTTGATTCCTATCTCCAAAGCTCTTTTAGTACTTCTATACTTGATAGCATTCGTCAATAAGTTTTGAACGATACTATGAAGATGAGTTTTAGGATATTTTATTGTTTTCACATTGAATTCAACAGACACTGTATGTTCTACTTGAGACAATAGTGTTTGAATTGAGGTCTTTACGTCATTGGTGACTTTTGAGAAGTAGACACTTTTCTCACTTTCTGTTTCCTGTTTTTTTAATGCAACTATATTTACGAGATCATTGAGTGTGTTTTGCAGTCTCAGGACTGATTCTTCTATCTTCTTTATAATTATTGGATTATCTTTGTCTTGCGGGTTATCCTTATTGTAAAAATTCAGTAAGCTATTGAGGTTTACTACAGGAGCACGTAGATCATGAGAGGTTAGGTAGGCGAATTGTTGAAGTTCATTGTTTGAACCTATCAAATCTTCGGTAATTTTTCTCAAATCTTCTTCTGTTTCGATTCGATCACTGATGTCTTTTTGAAAGCCAAATAGTCCTCTGATGTCTCCATCATTATTATAAAGGCATACGTAATCTCCTTCTATCCAAAAGGTAGTTCCGTCAAGTTTTTGCTCTTTAATTATCTTTTGCTGTTTGCCGTTATCTAAAAGGTCCATGACAACTTCGTACCCCTTGTTAATGTCATGTTTGAAGAAATCTTGTAAGGAATAGCCCATCATTTCTTCCCTTGAAGCACCGTATTGATTAAGCATAGAGTCGTTGTTTTTTAAAACAAAACATTACATGATTAAT
>JAWUWD010000034.1:0-8532 GCA_034112085.1 Cyclobacteriaceae bacterium | reverse complement strand
TTATTAGCCCGCCTAAATAGAAGGATGAAGTCACAATTCTTTATGAATTAATGAAAGTCACAGAAACATAAAAAAACTACCAAATGGGGCATTTCTGTTTACACTATCGATGGTAAGAATGTTCTTGAAATAGGTCAATTCAAAACTTACATATGGAAATGACTTTACTAAGGAGCGTGTTTAAATGACTCATAAAAATAGTGATCACTGTCTCAGTGGAAATAGACCAGAAGCAAACCTCTTGTAGCCATTGACATATCACGATGATATGGATCAAGAGGGGATCAACGAACACTTTGTAGAAGCCTTCGCTAAAAACAAAGATTGATAAGGAAATCAAACTAGCAATGAAACCACTTATTAGTACCTAATGAATTCGCTAAAATGATAACTAGTGATCAATTGTTAGCGTTTTTTTTCAAAAGACTTCACAGGTCTAATAAAAAGACTTCACAGTATACATGTCAAAGGGCAAACGTGAGGCTACCAAACAGTTCCCTTTTAAAGGGAATTACAACTATGCTTTCTTCAAAGGATAGGCCCAAATAATAAGTTTCGATGGCTTGGTTTGCTATAATCAATCTTTTCAAACCAAATCATAATGCTTTTGAAACAATTGAATTATAATGTTACATTTGTTATTAGTTCAAAAGAAATCAATCACCAAAGAATTATTAAATGAAACAACGTTACATCTCTTTAAAATCGATTTTTGCAGCGGCACTCATTTCCGTGTTTGCCATCCTATTTTACAATACGGATAGAATTACTCAAAAAGAAACAGTCAATAAAAAAATAGTCAACAAGAAGACAGCCAAAAAACCCATTATAGTTAATGGTCAAAGATATGATGGCCCTGAAAAGTTTGCCTATTATCAGTCTGCAATAAGAGCAGGTCAAGAGGATTTGAATTCACCGATGAAGTATCCTCAATACAGTTCTTTCGCACGAGTCAAAGCATTGAACGAAGCTAAGGACCAGCTTAAAAGCAACAAGTCAATGTCTAGATCCTCTGCTACGGCAACTTTTCTTGAAAGAGGACCCGCTAATGTACCTGGTAGAACAAGAGCTATCATTATAGACCCTGATGATGCATCAGGAGAGACCTGGTTTGCTGGAAATGTAAGTGGGGGTATCTGGAAAACAACAAACTCAGGGGGAACATGGTCCGAGATTGCTCCTGATTTGGATAACATGGCGATTGTAACGCTTGCTATGGCTGAATCCAATACTTCAGTGATTTATGCAGGTACAGGTGAAGGTTTTGTTTCAGGTACCTTTATGGTGAATGGAGATGGAATATACAAATCAGTTGATAAAGGAGTAACATGGTCTATTTTAGCTAATACAACAACCGATGACTTTATCAATGTATCTAGAGTAATCGTAGATCCAACAGATGAAAATATTCTGGTTGCTAGTACCTCTGGCCCGAAGGAACCAGGTCGAGCGGCCGAACCACTGGGTGCAATTATGAGATCAACGGATGGAGGAGACAATTGGACGAAAGTTTATTCAACAACCGCAACCATCCAACAAGTGATTGCTGCACCTTCCAACTTTAACATTCAGTATGCATCAGTATTAGGATCAGGAGTTATCAAATCAGTTGATGCTGGTCTAACTTGGAATGATGCAAGTACAGGATTAAGTCTTAGTGGTAGAATGGAAATAGGAATTTCAAATAGCAATCCGGATAAAGTTTATGGCTCTGCTCAAGGAGGTTTGTCAGGATCGGGTTCTGATTTATACTTGACAGAAGATGGTGGGAACAATTGGGGCTTGGTCAGTGTGGAATATGAAGGAGCAGCTGCTCACTTTTTAGGAGGGCAAGGTTGGTACGATAATACTATCTTAGTAAACCCATTCGATGACGACAATGTTTATTTTGGTGGAGTGAACGTATTTAGTACAGTTCGAAATTCTTCTACCGATGGGACCACAGGTGCTTACAACATGAATACTGATGAAGTAGATGACTTTATGAATTTTGTGAGCTTCTCTGCTAATGCCGCAGGCGGAACATTGGCAGTAACGGAGGCAGAAGCACAAGAAAAAACTGTTGAAGTTCGATTTGGAGCTGGGTTGAGTCAGATGGCACATCGTTTTACTATTCCTGCTGGTGAAGGTGCAGGAGTAGACGCTGCAAACTATACTTATCAAGACTATGTAGAGGTACCATTCGAAGTTTGGAATACAACTGACAATGTTCAACTAATGGTTTCATTTAGAGATCAACAGGCTGATGGTGACTTCAATTTGATTGAACAAAATACAGATGGAGATGGTACTACACATAGCCGTGAATATATTTTCATCAATAACATCACATATGACGCAGCAAATGCTGATGCTAGTATAGCAGTAAATGGTGGTCATGAAAGTGGTGAAATGTATTTTTTCTGGCCCTTCTTAGCTGACGGAGCAACTTGGGATACTGGAGCATTACCGACAGCAAATTTGATAATATCCTATGAGACTGTAGACACTTATGGAGCAGACTTAACCGTTATTGCGGATGCTTATAATGATTTTAATGGTGCCAACAGTTTCAATTTTAATGATGACGGAACGGTTAACGGAATTCATCCAGATCAACATTTCATGACATCAATTATTACGGATGAGGCGAACAGTGAATTCAAGATCGTTTTAGGAAATGATGGTGGATTATATGTCACTGATGGTGCCACTGACCCCGGAATTGCGGATGGTAGTTGGACATGGTCTGGCGCTGATTACAACACAACGCAATTTTATGGTGCTGATAAACTTGCTGGACAAGAAGAGTACTTGGGTGGAGCACAGGATAATGGTACATGGGTTTCAGTAAATGAAGAAGTTGCCGATGCAACGTCCTATTATGGTTTTATAATTGGTGGAGATGGTTTTGAAGTGGTTGCCCACTACACAAATCCTGACAAATATATAGGTGGATCACAAAATAATGGGTTCAGAGGGTTTGAAGATGGAAATGCATATAACGCAACTTCAGGACTGCCTGGAACTGGTCCATTTGTATCAAGACTTTCTAGTTCTTATCAAGATCCAGACCTACTATTTGCTGTAGAAGCCAATGGCGTTTATCGTAGTACAGACTTTGGTCGAACTTGGAAAGGATCAGAGATAACAACTGGCTGGGGTTTTTGGTCAGGTAGTGATGTAGAAGTATCAAAAGCAGATCCTAGTATAGTTTGGGCCGGTGGAAGAATGACAGACGATGGGAATATATTCGTTTCTCAAGATGGAGGATTCAGTTTTGAAGCTGTTCCTAATTTTGATGATATAGGAGTTTGTACTGGGTTATATTCTCATCCTACAGATCGAAATACTGCTTTTGCTGTGTTTTCTGTTGCAAATTCTCCTAAAATCCTTAAGACAGAAGATTTGGGACAAACCTGGGTTGATATTTCCGGGTACAGTGCTGCTAGTAATTCTACAGGTTTTCCAGATGCCGCAACATTTGCTGTACAAGTAATGCCTTATGATAATGATGTGATTTGGGCAGGTACCGAAATTGGATTATTCGAAAGTTTGGATGCAGGCCTGACATGGAGTCTTGTAGATGATTTCCCATCAGTTATGATCTGGGATTTCAAAATCAAAGATGGTCAAGTGATTATAGCAACGCATGGTAGAGGTATATGGTCTGCTGACATCCCAGCACTTGTTGACTTCACTGCTCCTGTTGTTACTCTAGCACCAGTTGTTACAACTATTGGTGCATCTATAGCGGAATTACGAATAGACTTGACAATTGACTTAAGATCTGTTTACGACAATACGGAGGTATTAGTTGATGATGTTGCAATGTCTACCATTGCTACCAATGTTGCAGGTGCAATGGAAGAAGTTTCAATTGATTTGACTGCAGCTGGCACTTATATTATTAGAGTTGTATCGGTTAAAGATGGTATAAACTACTATTCAGAACAGTTTGAAATAGTTGTTTCTGAACCTGCAGATCCTTTAGCTTCGTATAATGCCGATTTTGACAACACTGGAACTGCCGATTTCACTTTGGATAATTGGACTATTGATACACCTTCTGGTTTCGAAAATAACTTGCTTAGCACTCCGCATCCTTATACAATTGATACGGACTATACAGCTGTATTAAATTTCCCAATTTTAGTTGCTTCTGAAAATGCGATTATCTCATTTAATGAGGTGGTACAAGTAGAAGAAGGTACATCGGGTACTGTTTTTGGAGATGCCGAATTTTGGGATTATGTAATCGTTGAAGGCAGTGTTGATGGATTAAACTGGACTCCATTATTGGACGGTTATGATTCTGATGCCAACAGTTCTTGGGATGGTACAGCAACATCAGCATCAAGTGATCTATTTGTTAATCGAACAATCGATATGCTAAACACTTACTCAGCTGGTGATGTGGTTAATATAAGATTTAGACTATTTTCTGATGCAGGCGCTGTAGCCTGGGGATGGGCGATCGATGATTTGAAAATTCAAATTGGGGATGCAGATGGTGATGGATTTGATTCTATTGATGATTGTGACGACACTGATGCAAGTATTAATCCTGATGCTATTGACATTCCATTCAACGATATTGATGAAGATTGTAATGGATCTGATTCAATGGATGGCGATGGTGATGGGTTTGACTTAGCTGATGACTGTGACGACACAAATCCTGATATTTATCCAGGAGCTGAAGAGATTCCAGATAATGATATTGATGAAGATTGCGATGGTGAAGATTTAACTATTACACAGATAGATGAATCAGATTTGGAATCTAAAATCAGTGTTTACCCAAATCCATCTTCTGGAATTATAAATATTAACTTGGACAATGTGATGCAGGGAAACATAGTTCTCAATGTAATTGACTTTGGAGGGAAAACTATAGTAAATAAATCTATAGACAACTCGAACGGTCAAACAATTGAAAAACTAGATTTGTCTAACCTCTCTTTTGGTCTGTATACTATTGTTCTTAAGAACAAGTCTGGTATTGTTACCAAAAAGGTTTTGATATATTAAACTTCATATACCGGTGATATATAAAAGCAGTAAGTTGACGATGTCGACTTACTGCTTTTTTTTTTACAAAAACACTTCTTATTAATAAGACTTACTCACAATTCATTATTAATATGTTTTGTATTGTTAAAGAATAATCCATCCTAAATAAAATCATTCCAATTATCTCTCTGGGACAGAGTTATGCAATAAAACTCCATTGGTTAGAACCAATTTCAAAAGGTTGTTGTTAGATTTCAAAACAGATTAAATATGAGTAATTATTGTGATCCGGAAACAGGTATTTGCACTCCCTCTACACTGGACGAATTAGGTGTATTAGGTGATGGTTCCCAAAACGAAAAATTAGAAATCATTTATGTTGGTGATCCCATGTGCTCCTGGTGTTGGGGATTATCACCCACTTTGATAAAGCTTCGTGATCATTTTGTGAAAGAAAAAATAGCTTTCAAAGTTATTGTTGGTGGATTGAGGCCTGGAGGTGGTGATCCTTGGGATGATAAGATGAAAGGCTTCCTCAAGCATCATTGGGAGGAAGTGAATAAACGTAGTGGTCAGCCTTTTGGATATGATTTATTCGATCTGGATGAATTCAATTATGACACGGAACCCGCTTGTAGAGCAGTAGTTGCTGCACGACCTTTAGTCAAAGAGAAAGAGATGGAATTCTTTGAAGCCGTTCAAAGGAAGTTTTATGTAGAGTCTCAAGATCCTAACATGGCTTCATTCTATGCTAGTATTTGCGATGACTTCGACATCAACTATGGTGACTTCCTCAGTCGATTCGAAAGTGGTGAGTGTAAAGCTGAAACAATGGATGAATTTAAACTCAACCGTGGATGGGGCGTGAGTGGTTATCCATCGGTCCTATTGCTCAACAATGATCAACTTTATCAAATAGCCAATGGATTTGCAACTTTTGAGCAGATGAAAGAGCAAGTGGATAAATTGATTTCTTAGAGTGTAGAATAATTCAAATGAGCATACCCATAAAAACTGGGGCTTTTACTATGTTTGTCCCATGGAGGTTTTAGATTATATACTGATTCTTGGGGTAGGTTTAGGAGCCGGATTTCTGAATGTTGTCGCTGGTGGAGGGTCATTGATTACGCTACCAATACTCATTTTCTTAGGTCTTCCCGCTCCGATCGCGAATGCTACCAATCGAGTAGCACTTTTCTTCCAGAATATATTTGCTGTATCAGGGTTTCAATCAAAAGGAGTATCTGCTTATCCATATAGTATTTATGTTGGATTATCAGCTTTTGTAGGAGCAATATTCGGTGCCTTGATTTCTGTTGAATTGGATGAGAAGTTATTCAATAAGATCATCGCAATCGTCATGGTAGCGGTCATTTTCTTAACAATCTTCAACCCCAACAAAAAGGATACTGGTGATAATGAGAAAATGGATCGTAAGCACCAGATCATTGGTACTATCGTATTTTTCTTCATAGGCCTTTATGGAGGATTTATTCAAGCTGGCGTTGGTTTTATCATTATGGCAGCTTTGACCAATATCAATGGACTTTCTCTAGTGAAAACTAATGCCATCAAAGTATTTGTAGTCCTCGTCTACACTACTTCCGCACTGGCCATATTCATCTACAATGATATGATCAATTGGCACTATGGCATAACTTTGGCAGTAGGCAACTCTGCAGGAGCATGGATAGCTAGTAGATGGTCTGTCAAGGCTGGCGACAAGTGGATCAAACGTCTATTGATTGTTGCGGTCACTGGTCTGGCAATCAAACTATGGTTCTATACCTGATATTGATTGCTTATATTTATCCTATTCTAACGACATTATCATATGAATATTGACATCAAAGCACAATTAATGAATTTCAAAACCATAGTTATTTTACTGTTTTGCTTCATCGCAGTAAAAGCACAGTCCCAATCTGACACTACACAAGTAACATTCACTTTCATAGGTGATGTGATGGGCCATGATTCACAAATCAATGCAGCGTATCAGAAGAAATCAAATACATATGATTACTCATCCTATTTCAAGCATCTAAAACCATTTACCAGTGAAGCTGACTTTACAGTCGCCAATTTAGAAGTGACATTGGGAATGACACCTTACAAAGGATACCCCCAATTCAGTTCTCCGCCAGCACTAGCTTCGGCTCTCAAAGATGCTGGGATAGATGCTCTGGTGACTTCCAACAATCACAGTTGTGATCGTGGCAAAGAAGGTATTATCAAAACTATTGACATCTTGGACAGCCTAGAGATTCCACACACCGGCACTTACAAAAACATAGATGATCGATCCAATAACTCTCCGATGATCTTCGAAAAGAATGGAATCAGAGTTGCCATCATTAACTACACCTATGGCACCAATGGACTTCCTGCTCCTATCCCAACGATTGTTGATCGGATTGATAAAGAACTGATCGCAAAGGATATCAAGAGAGCTCAAAAATCTTATGTTGATCAAATAATAGTATTTGCGCATTGGGGACTTGAGTATCAATCAAACCCAAGTGATCAGCAAATCGATTTGTACAAGTTTTGTATTGAAAGCGGTGCTAATATTGTCATCGGCTCACATCCACACGTCATTCAGCGAATAGAGAAGCATAAAGACAGCTTCATCGCCTACTCCCTAGGGAACTTTGTATCTAATCAGCGTAAACAAAAGACAGATGGTGGTATGATGGTGAATATGACTTTGTCCAAGTCCGATAAATCTACTTGGGTCTCCGATGCAAGTTACACACTGACTTGGGTGTATACACCTTTTGAAAATGGGCGTAAGGCATTCTATATCCTTCCCGCTGCTCAATTTGAAAAGAACATGGATTTCTTTACTTCTATTGAAGATTATGAAGCCATGAAGTTGTTCATTGATGATTCCAGAACATTGCTTGGTGCTCAAAATGTGAATGTTTCAGAAAGGAAATAATGAAACGGATAGCACATATCACTGACCCTCATCTTGATGAAGCTTTCCCGAAGGAAAATGGCGTTGATGCCCACAAAAATTGGAATACCGTACTTAATGATCTTATCAAAAGGAATATCGATGAGGTGATCTGCACTGGTGATATTGGCGAGGATTCTAGCATAGCCGGATTCTTAAAGTCCTTATCCAATTCTGGATTCGCACCAAAAATCACTTTGGGGAATCATGACACCTATGATGAAGTAATGGCTCATTATGACAATAGTCTCAATCAAGGCACAAATGAACTCTACTATTCTGTGAAGGAAGATACTTACAAATACATCTTTCTGGATTCTTCACCAGATGAAGTCAGTCAAGTTCAAATCGAATGGCTAAAGGAAGAACTAAACACTGAGTTAAAAATATTGCTATTAATTCATCACCCAATTCTTGACTGTGGAACAATTCTTGATAAAAAATTTTCTTTAAAAAATAGAGGTCAATTAAAAGAGGTATTACAATCTTGTTCTCAGGAAATAATGATGTTTTGTGGGCATTATCATATGAATGATGAGCGCAATGAAGCAAATATTCACCAACATATCACTCCC
>JAWUWD010000033.1:0-7596 GCA_034112085.1 Cyclobacteriaceae bacterium | reverse complement strand
TTTTGCAGCTAAAGAAATTGTGGTTAGTACGATGGGCGTATTATATCAAGCAGAACCGGATGCAGATGAAGCATCTGGAACTTTAATGAGTAAGCTTCAAAACCATCGATTAACAAGAGGACCGAGGAAGGGAGAGATCGCCTATACACCATTGGTTGCCTTCTCGTTCATGTTATTTGTATTGATATATTTCCCATGTGTGTCTACTATCGCTGCTATCAATACAGAATCAGGCAGTAAAAAGTGGGCCATTTTCTCAATGATTTATCCTACAGTACTGGCATGGGTGTTATCTTTTATCGTCTTTCAATTAGGAAGTATATGGGCAGTATAATACAAGAGATAAGTACGTATTTGATTGTTGCGGGAGCTCTGCTCTACGTTGGGATTAAGTTGTTCAAGATCGTAAGAAAGAAGCCTGCAGCTTGTGAAGAAGAGAGTCCTGGATGTAGAGGCTGCCAATTGAAAGAAAGTTGTCAAATGACTAATTCTAGTTACCAGTAAAACTTTCCTTAATCTTATTTAGATTGATTAAAAATAAATTTGTTTTTATGTATTTCAGTATTACATTTGTGTCACTATTTGAAATAAGTCTAAATAAAGATACAAATTTAAGAAGGATGAAAAACACATTAAGCATACTGGCCGTTTTTTTGATTTTAACTACACTTTCGAGTTGTGGTGATGATGATACAGTTACACCGCCAATTGCGATAGATGAACCTACATCATATGCCTTTGCGAGAGAAAGTTCATCAACTGTTTCTTTCAGCGGTCAAAGTACTAGAATAGCAATGGCAGAAGAAATGATATCTGCGTTAAAAAACTCAACACTTACCGCAGCACCTTTGGCTGCCATGTTTGATCACCAAGAAGGGGAGAGTAATTTTTCTACTAGTGATTTGAATGCTTCTAGTAAAAACGTAAAAAGTAAAGTGGCAGCTTCTACTGATTTCTTTGCTTCTAATACAGCTGGTGCAAGTGCTGTGAAAGCTGATTTTGATAAATGGATTGCGGCTCAAGCGAATGATGTATTTCCTAAATGGGATGCAGATGCCTCTAAAGGCGTATCTGGAGCTATTCAGGAAGCTGGAGGAGGATCGACACGGTATGTCAATGCAAATGGTCTAGAATATGATCAAGCAGTTGCTAAATCTTTAATTGGTGGATTGATGACAGATCAAATACTTAATAATTATCTAGGGACAGCTGTTTTAGATGCGGGATCTAATAGATCAGATCAAGAAGCAGGGACTTTAGTTGATGGAAAAAGCTATGCTGCCATGGAACATAAATGGGATGAAGCGTATGGCTATGTATATGGAGCATCTCAAGATGTAGCAAACCCAAATGCTACCATCGGTGCTGACGATAGTTTTTTGAATAAATACATTGGAAGAGTAGAGGGGGACACTGATTTTGCCGGAATAGCAGATGATATATTTAATGCTTTCAAGCTAGGAAGAGCTGCATTAGTGGCAGGAGACTATACTATACGAGATGCACAGGCTGCGATTATCCGCCAAAAAATTTCAGAAGTAATTGCTATCCGAGCAGTTTATTATTTACAACAAGGAAAATTGGCGCTTGAAGCATCTACGCCTGATATGGCTGCTGCATTCCACGATCTGTCTGAAGGATTTGGCTTTGTGTACAGTTTGCAGTTCACAAGAGACCCTTTAACTAATGAACCATTCTTTTCTCGAAGTGAAGTAGAAGGCTTTTTAGACACTATTTACTCAACTGCTTCAGGAGCGAATGGCTTCTGGGATGTTACTTCTGAAAATTTACAAAGTGTTTCCGAAACAATTGCTGCAGATTTTGGTTTTACAGTAGATCAAGCGGGTAGTTGAAAACCCAATAAATAAATTACTCAAGAGAGGTCAATTAAAGTTGATCTTTCTTGATGTTTGAAAAAATAGTTAAGATGAAAAAACTCATTATTCTTTTTAGTTTTCTGTCAATATTAATGGCTTGTGGTTCTGATAACGATCCGGAAGTAAGTCGTGATAATTTTAATAGAAAAGTTATGCTTGAGAACTGGGCTGACAATATAATTATTCCCGCTTATGAGAATATGAATACTCATGTCGAGACAATGAAAGTAGCGTCAAATACATTTATTGAGACACCAAATGAAGGCAATCTATCTAGTCTTAGACAAGCATGGTTGGATTCTTATATGGCTTGGCAGTCTGTTGATATGTTTGAAATCGGCAGGGCCGAACAAATCACGCTTAGGAATTTTATAAACGTCTATCCACTGGACTTAGAGGGTATGCAACAATCTTTGCTTGCTGGTAACTATGATTTGTCCTTGATAAACAGACAAGATGAACAGGGTTTCTCAGCGTTAGATTTTCTTCTGTATGGTCTCGCAACTTCAGATGCGGAAATCGTAGCATTCTATACTGATACGGTGAATGGCGCCAAATATAAGACGTATATGAGTGATGTGATTGATCGCATGCAGATACTCACGGGTGATGTTCTGAGTGATTGGAAAAGTGGCTATAGAGAGACCTTTATTAGTAGAGATGGTTCATCTGGTACGGAGTCAGTAAACTCATTGATCAATGACTACGTGTTTTATTATGAGAAATATTTGAGAGCGGGTAAAATTGGGATTCCTGCGGGAGTATTTTCTGGAGGAACTTTAAATGATAGGGTAGAAGCTAGGTTCAGGGGAGACGTATCAAAAGTACTTTTCTTAAACGCGTTGGATGCAACACAAGATTTTTTTAATGGTATTTACTTTAATGGTGAGGGAGAAGGAGTTAGTCTCAATGACTATTTAAATGATTTAAACAGTATTAAAGAGACAGAAGACCTATCTACTTTGATCAATAGCCAGTTCGATGTGATACGAAATATGGCTGGTAATTTGTCAGATAACCTTGGGGAGCAAGTGGGTACTAATAATATGTTGATGCTTGAAACCTATGATGAACTACAAAAAAGTGTAGTGCTGATGAAAGTAGATATGTTACAAGCACTAAATGTCAAAGTTGATTACGTAGATGCAGATGGTGATTGATGAATAAGCTTAATTCCTATTTACATAACACAACCAGTGCTGCACCATTAGCTGTTTTTAGAATAATATTCGGACTAATGATGCTACTTGGCATCGTTCGATTTTGGGCGATGGGTTGGATCGATAAACTCTATATTGACCCTAACTTTTTTTTCTCATACTATGGATTTGAATGGATAAAGCCTTTAGGGGTTTTTACCTACGGACTATTCGTCATATGTGGACTTTCTGCTTTTCTTGTTGCCGTAGGATTTAAGTATAGATTGTCGATCATTACTTTCTTCATTAGCTTTTTGTATATAGAGCTAATGGATAAGACTACTTATCTAAATCATTATTACTTTATAAGCGCGCTCAGCTTTCTACTTATTTTTTTACCTGCAGGCAAGTATTTCTCTTGGGACGCTATCCGTAATACTAAAAAATTATTCAACAAAATTCCTAGATGGAATATTGACGCAATCAAATTACTGCTTGCCATCGTCTATTTTTATGCAGGTTTAGCCAAGCTTAACTCAGATTGGTTAATAGAAGCAATGCCATTAAAAATATGGCTTCCTACAACAAATGATCTTCCTTTAATTGGGTATTTATTTCAATATGAATGGGTGATATATGCGTTTAGTTGGTTTGGCGCTGCATACGATTTGAGTATTCCATTTTTATTACTTTATAAAAAGACCAGAACCTGGGCTTTTGCTCTTGTGGTCATATTTCATGTATTGACTGCTGCTATCTTTCCAATCGGTATGTTTCCCTATATCATGATCATGAGTACCCTGATATTTTTCAGTCCTTCTTTTCATCAAAGAGTAGTTAATGGCTTAAGTGGAATTTTTGGTCTTGAGAAGGATATCCCCAAAGAGAGCTCAGTACTTTTGTTTAAAACCTCTTTTTGGAATAAACTTAAAGTAGCGACCATAGCTCTTTTCTTTGTTTTACAGTTAATGATTCCTTTCAGATACATGTTCTATCCCCAAGAATTGTTTTGGACAGAGGAGGGTTATCGGTTTTCATGGAGAGTCATGCTTATGGAAAAGGCTGGATATGCTCAGTTTAAGATAGTTGATAAAGAAACAGGAAGTTGGTTTTATGTCAACAACTTAGATTTTCTAACCACTTTCCAAGAGAAACAAATGTCAACTCAGCCAGACTTTATTTTAGAATATGGACACTTTCTGAAAGAGCATTTCTCTGCAGAAAAACATGGGAGTATAAGTGTATTTGTTGATAGCTTTGTGGCCATTAATGGAAGAACGAGTGCTAGATATATTGACCCACAAATTGACCTAGGAAAAGAAAAGGAATCTTTTGCACACAAGACATGGATATTACCTTTTAACGATACAATACGTGGACTTTAAAATACTAATTCTTCTGATGTTCTGCTGGGTACCGAGTATAGCTCAGTATCAAATATCTGGAAACATTTATGATGAAAAAGGTAAGGGAATAGGCAGTGTTGATATTTACAACCAAAACAATAGCCAAAGATTAACAGCTGATGGCTCAGGATATTTTTTGATGGATGTCCCTGAAAAAGGAACGTACAAGTTAGCTGTATTTGCTTTTGGGTATGAAGTATTAGAAGAAATCATAGAAGTCAATGGACAGACAACGACTGATTTTATCTTAAAAAAGCTAAGTCGTAATTTGTCAGAAGTAGTGATCCTTGAGCAGAAGGAAGAGGTTTTCAATCTTAAAAGATTAAACCCAGTTGAAGGAACAGCTATTTACGCAGGTAAAAAAACTGAAGTGGTTTTGCTGGATCAAATGGTTGGAAATAAAGCCAGTAACAATGCGCGTCAAATATACGCGCAGGTGGTAGGTCTGAATATATATGAGAGCGGTGATGCAGGATTACAATTAAGTATTGGAGGTAGAGGTCTCGATCCCAATAGGACGTCTAATTTCAATACACGACAAAATGGATATGATATAAGTGCTGATGTGCTTGGGTATCCCGAGAACTATTATACTCCACCAGCAGAGGCATTGCGTGAAATTCAGGTTGTGAGAGGAGCTGCTTCTTTGCAATATGGTTCGCAATTTGGAGGGCTTCTTAACTTTAAAATGAAAAAGCCAGTTAGAGACAAAAAGGTAAAACTTGTTTCTCGCCAATCCACAGGTTCATTCAACTTGTTTTCATCATTCAACAGTTTGAGCGGTACCGTAGGGAAGTTTAGTTATTACACCTATTTTCATCATAAGCAAGGAGATGGATTTAGACCTAATTCTGAGTATAATTCAAACAATGTGTTCACTCATTTGGCTTATCAGGTAAATGAAAAAACGAAGATTTCTTTTGATTATACCCATTTGAATTACCTTGCTAAACAGGCTGGAGGGCTTACTGATTCAATATTCAACGCTAATCCTAAATTTAGCAACCGTACTAGAAATTGGTTCGAAGTAAATTGGAATTTATTTGCTTTGAAACTTGAGAAAAAGATATCCTCAAAGACAGATTTTAGCCTAACAGTTTTTGGTCTAAATGCTAGGAGAAGTGCGTTAGGGTATAGAGGTGATCCAATTGATTTGAATGCAAATCCTGTATCAGTTGATGATCCCGTAGATGAATCAGGAAGTTTTACACAAGAAAGAGATTTGATAATAGGGGAGTTCAAAAACTATGGAGCAGAAGCAAGGCTTTTATCAAGGTATAAGATTAAAGATAAAAATGCTGTTTTTTTAATAGGTTCGAAATTTTATCGATCACGCAATACGTCTAAACAAGGAGCTGGAAGTATTGGAACGGATGCAGATTTTGATTTTAAAAGTGAGCTTTATCCTGACTATGCCAATCAATCAGATTTTAAATTCCCCAATCTCAATATTTCTATTTTTGGGGAAAATATTTTCTTTATTAACGATAAATTATCAATTACCCCTGGTGTTAGATTTGAAAATATTCGTACAGAAAGTGCTGGCACGTATAATGATGTGAATTTTGATAATGCTGACAATCCGATAGGTAACGTACTTGAACTCGATAACCGGTCTCTGGATCGATCTTTTTTACTCCTTGGTATTGGAGTGAGTTATAGATCTTCTCAAAATATGGAATTGTATGCCAATATTTCTCAAAATTATCGGTCAGTCACTTTCAATGATATCAGAGTAGTAAGCCCGACATTTGTAGTAGCTCCAGATATATCTGATGAACAAGGTTATACAGCAGACCTTGGGGCAAGAGGGCGTTGGAATGAGATCTTTAATTACGATGTTAGCGGTTTTGGTTTACTCTATGCTGACCGTATTGGGATTGTCTTGGACGATCGTGCAAATAGAGTTCGGAAAAATATTGGGAAAGCGTTTATTTATGGTTTAGAGATGTTCGTGGATGCTAACTTGCTAAAAGCTTTTAAGATCGATTTTAAAGAAAGTAAGCTTAACTTGTTTGTAAATACAGCCCTTACAGAATCAACATATCTGCAATCAGAAGAAAATAATGTTCAAGGAAAGAAAGTAGAGTTTATTCCTCAACTTAATTTGAAAACTGGAGTAAACTTCGGCTATCGCAACTTACTAGGGAGTGTACAATGGACATATCTTTCAGACCAATTTACAGATGTTGAAAATTCACCCATACCTTTAGATAGTGATAATAGAAATGGTGTGATAGGAGAAATACCATCTTATGATGTTTTAGATTTCTCTTTAGCGTATACTTGGAAGATAATGCGTTTTGAATCAGGTGTTAATAACCTGTTAAATAGAAGTTACTTTACCCGTAGAGCTACGGGTTATCCTGGGCCAGGGATTATACCTTCCGAGCCTCGAACATTCTATTTGACGCTAGAAATAAAATTGTAATAAATAATAACTTGTGTAAGTCATGAATAAGAAAATTAATAAGAAGAATATAGGTCTTGGAATAGCAACTATTATTTTACTAATGCAGTTTTTTACTATAGATAAAACTCAAGCGGAAGTTGACCCAGCTAAAGATCTTATTGC
The DNA here is from genome assembly GCA_034112085.1 of Cyclobacteriaceae bacterium. Classification (GTDB taxonomy): domain Bacteria; phylum Bacteroidota; class Bacteroidia; order Cytophagales; family Cyclobacteriaceae; genus JAWUWD01. The sequence goes on along the minus strand of JAWUWD010000033.1, from coordinate 599 downwards.
TATCACTGAACCAAGTGATGACGTGATATCAATTCTTAAAACATCTTGTTATAATTGTCATTCTGACGAAACAGAATATCCGTGGTACTCTAATATCGCACCTGTATCGTGGTGGATAAAAGATCATATCGAAGAGGCAAAAGGACATCTTAATTTCTCTATATGGGGAGACTATTCCCTCAAAAAGCAGGATCATAAGCTAGATGAAGTGTATGAAGAAGTAGAAGAAGGGGAGATGCCACTACCTTCATATACTTGGATTCATTCTGAGGCTAATCTCTCTTCAGAACAAAGGGAAGAACTAATCAATTGGGTTAAAGATCTTAGAGAGGATTTATCGAAATCAATGTAGTCTGTGATGGTTTTTTAGCCATTTTGGCTACCTATTCAGTATATCGGTATAGTTTCACTTCAAATACTATTAAATCACTTTGTGATCATTGTTCTAATGAGACATATTGAACCTGCTACATTTAACCGGACAGTAAGTTAAGCTCGTAAGTCTTAAATTTACTGATAATGAAAAGAGAAAGAAGACACTTCGATAGGGAGTTTAAAATGATGGCAGTCAATCTATGTTTGGCAGGTAAGCCTACCAA
>JAWUWD010000032.1:0-9272 GCA_034112085.1 Cyclobacteriaceae bacterium | reverse complement strand
AGCTGTTGTCCCTTTCAATATGCTCGTTTTAACCCTAAAATACCTCATTAAGAGTCTTGTCATCTCAGTGGGCCTAGATGTGACGATTCCTGTCAGATTCTGCAGATACTCTTAACCACTGAAAAGACTTCATACCATTGTTAAGTTTATCACTTCCTGAAGGGGTTGTGCAACAGCTACGATTGTTAGCGATTTTTTTCAACCATGTGATCGTAGGCTATCCAAGTCGAATCGTATCTGAGCCGTACTAGAATTCCTTTTTCTTTAGTTAGTTTAGTATCGATTGCAAACCACATTGTTAAGCTGTCTTGGTTCGTACTCCATCTAGCAGATTCTGTGTTTGTCCAAACCCCAGTTACCTCGCCAAATTGTTGTTCGATTCCAAAGTTGGCACGAAGGTATCTATGAGCCTCTTTGATATAAGGTTCGTCTAGACTAAAGTGAATATAAAGTGGAATTGAAACCATTATTATTAAGAGACCTATGAGTAGATTCTTCTTTGTTTTTACAGTTTCTATGAATGGGTTAATCATAATTTTAATCGCTAACGTTTTCGCCATGAAACGTGTTCCGAAGGGCATGCTTTATATCGATTGTTAGGCAATGATTTTAATTAACAAAATGTTATTTGCTCTATTCATTGGGTTGCGGGACATCTCCCTTGCTTACACCTTTTTCATCTGCGATCTTTTTTGCCCTATCATAATCTTCAAAGTCAGCGACAAGCCCTTTTTGGCCTGTTCCCCTCGTAGGAGTAAAGGATAGCGATGTTAAAAGTGGGAAATGATCCGATCCAATAGAGGGTAAGCGTGAAATAGCACGTAAAGTGAAATGCTCACTATGGAATAAATGGTCCAGAGGCCACCTGAGAAACGGGTATTTTGCATGAAAGGTATTGAACATGCCTCGTCCTATACGTGGATCCAGCAAACCACTGATCTTACGGAATAAGCGCGTTGTTGATGACCATGCCACGTCATTGAGATCCCCTGTCACGATCACGGGTTGGTCACTCTTATCAACACTTCGTGCAATAATAATTAATTCTGCATCCCGCTCTGCTGATTCAGTGTTTTCAGTGGGGCTAGGTGGAGCAGGATGGACAAAATGTGCACGAACCCTATCTCCATTTCGCAATTCAATAGACACGTGAATGGATGGAACATCCTTCTCTACTAAAAATGAAATTTCTTGGTCATGGAGTGGTAATTTAGAATAGAGATGCATGCCATATAGGTTATCAAGCGGACATTTAACAGTAAACGGCATATCTGACTCCAAAACTTGTAGTTGCTCTTGCCACCACTGATCTGATTCTAAGGTCACAAGAATATCAGGCTGGTGTTTTTTTACCAATTTTATTAAAGCTTCAGTATTTCGATTTGGGGTAAGCACATTAGATGTAATAATACTGAGACCCCATTCGGGCTTACTTTCCTTAGATGATTTCACCTCTTTTGGCCACAGGGGTGTATAAGGCAATATCCACCACAATTGCCAAATTAAACAGAGTGCAGTTATAGCAATCAATACCAAAGTAAGGGGCAGTCGTTCATCGAGAAAAAGAATAATGGTAATCAACAAGGCTGACGAAAAGACCATAATTTGCAGTCGGGGGAAGTCCATTGCTCGAATGATCCAATGTGGATGTTTCGACAAAGGTAAAACCGTAACCAACAAGGTCAGAGCTGTACAAGTAAAGAGTATAATTAGCATATCAGTTTCATTTCTAGCTCCAAATCATCTTTAGTATTTGTTTTTTGCATAACGACTAGGTATGACGAGTGGCCATATCCTTTCTATGGAGCACTAAAGTAGTGAAACTGCCCAACCACCGCAACAGTATCCAAGAAGAACTACGTTCTGAAAGTCTAAGTCCAGCAAGAAAAAAGTGACTAGAAGCACCAAAGTTTACAGAATGGGCAGGTTCACGGGCGAGTTGCATGGAAGTATCAAATAGGCAGTTCCAACTACAAAATCAATGTGCCTTCAGTAGCCAAAAACTTAAAGCGGAGTTATTCATGTGATCTTCATTCCCACACATACATCGTCCAATACTTTTTTTCCACAACTCGTTAATTAAAAACTTAAGTTGATAACTCCCCGATACCGTACCGAATTGCTGCACTAGGATCACCCAACATTCATTAATTGGTGGCTTTTAAACCATCTATTGAATAGTCACAATACCCACCCAGATTAAGCACCTTATAGCCCAATGCTAGAGTATTTGAACTTTCAAAACCTCCAATTTTTATCCATTCGTATATCCATTCATCGTGTGAATTTCTGGTAATAACAAAACCGTGTAGGGCATCACTTTCTGGTGACAGTGCTGGTGTTAACACTGTACTTCTAGTAGTGATTGTGATTCTTCTATTTGCAGGTGGAAGTGTGAAGTTTTCAGAGGTGTAATTAATTAAGCCATCCTGATAGATGGTATCAGCAGGCTCAAATGCTTTGATCATTCCATAAGAAGGATAACCCCTAATTGTACCACCACCTGGACAGTAGGATTCCGAAACAAATGAATAGTATCCAAAATGCTTTTCCCTAAAATCACGAATCTCGATTAATCGTGCATCGGTACCGATTGAGTCTTGCTCATCATAGGTGATGGCTTTGATCTCGTAACTTCCAGGTTCTATAAGCTGCTCTTCATACCAGTTATATTGGTAAGGGCGCTCATATGTTGTATAAACAATGGTATCATTAATTAAAATCTCTACTTTTCGGATTGTGCTGGCCGTGGCTTTTGGTTCCACAACTAATCGGATGGTGTCAGCATTCTCAAATAACACATCGTTCGACAACAAGAAGGTAACCGTTGGATAAGTATAGCTCTCCGGATCATTAACCTGTACATCTTGGTCTTCATTGCAGCTGACCAGATAGAATAGGACCGTAAACCCCATTCCGATTGCTTTAATATGACGTCTGGTGTCTTCCATTTTACGTTTAATTTGCACTTGATGATTGATCAAAACCATATTATTTAACCACTAATTTGCCTGTCGTCAAGGTTGCTTCTGGGGTGCGTATAGTATACAGGAAAATGCCAGGATTAAGCACCTCTGATAGATTCATGGATAGGTTATGTGCCCCTGATTCAAGTTGAAATACCTCATGCTTAACTGCTCTCCCGGCCAGATCCCTCAACTCCAAAATAAGTGCTGATGAGCGCGCTAGATTTACTTTCACCATGATCATTCCAGTTGTTGGGTTTGGATAGATTCTAGGAACATCTACATTGATAGATTGATTATTAAGAACAGTTTCTGGCTCTGGTTCACATTCAAAACACTCCATACACTCACCACTACTTGGCAGTGAAGCGATTTCTTGATCCAGCCATTTCATTCTTGCACTCAAAAAACCTTTCAAAGTATCTACTTCCTCTCGGTAGGTGAAAAAATAATGATCATTACCCCAAACAGGCTCTGCCAGCGGGAAGACTTGAAAATTCCTATCTTTTGCCTCATCCAACAATTCAGCATAAATATCGATGGTTGTTTCAAAATCATTATCATTTATCAAATCCTCTCGTAGCTCTGACCATCGCTGCTTTAAACATGAGTTGTAGTAGCCATCTTCCAAAAACTTGGACCACCAAAAAGGCACACCATCAGGCAACTCTTCGTGCACCCAATTTTCTGCGGTAGCTCCCCAATTACCAAAATCAATATTCACACCACCGCACGATAGATTGTAATCCCAAAGCGGGCCCATGGTGAGCTTGCCGCCTTTGCTGTCTTTGTCCTTATACATGTAGGTGCTGAGTCTATAGGAATCAATATTTTTTGTCAGTTCATTGATGATGAAATAATCGATGAACGAAGGCAAGTTGATATACGAGCGATAGCCTGACTCGGTATCACCCAGTGGATTGTCCTTGAGTGAAGCCTCGAAATCGGTAATATAGTCCTTTATGTAATCCTTCTGCACTTGAGGCATTGTTACCGGATCAGGAGCGAAGTAATTAAAGAAAGAAAACCCCCAACCAAAATCAGCGTTCCAGTATTCTTCCTGTTTTCGATCAATTCTCATCAAATAGCCTCCCGTAAGATCGTCCCCTGAGATTTCATCTGGCTTTAGTGTAGCTATATCAACACGATTCTTGTCGATTTTAATCTTTTCCGTAAAAAGGTAAACACCACGATATTCTCCGTTCAGCATGACCTCACAAAACTGTGTTCGTGGAGCGTAACGACCCAACCCTCTCCCAAGGTCATAGACGAACGCGTTTTTCATTAGTGACTTATCAGCAAAAGGACCATGAAGCACCCAGTCATTCTCCTCTGGCAACCCGAGAATAGATACATTGTTATTATCTCCGTTGGCCAGTTGGGTTTCCAGCGTATACCCTTTTTTATCAAAAAGTTCCCACGAAGATTCTCCTCGACCTTTTATACTGATTCTACCATCATAATCATTGTAGGGTCCAATGACATCATTACGTTCACTAGCATTGTATACTATCTTCATCGAGGCGCCTATTCTTTCCTTAGTGATTTCAGCTATTTCATCTGTGGTAATAACAACTATTGGAAGATTACTAGTAGTAAGTAACTGTTGATCTGCCGTGTTTCTCCAGATAGTCGAAGTACCCTCGCCATAGTTACCGGTGGCTAAGTCAGATCTACCATCGGCATCCATATCACCTAAAGTCAATCCCCATGGCTGAGAACCTGTATGGTAATTGACTCGCTCAGCGAAGCTGGTCGCTCCTGATTCAATGGTTGTGTTTTCCAATATTGATACGTTATTGGTTCCGTCATTTCCAGTGGCCAAATCAGGTTTTCCATCACCATTTAAGTCTGCTATTGCAATGACCACAGGGCCGCTTCCGGTAGCCAATTCAAGTCTTTCAGAAAAACTCAAGGTACCTGACTCTGAATTGGTGTTAGTTAAAACGGAAGCCATTTGATTATATGGCATAGCCACGGCAATGTCGGGTTTTCCATCACCATTCAGATCGCCAATAACTATCGATCGTGTGGTGTCTCCAATAAAAACAGCTTCCATAGGATTGAAAGAAATCACACCTATTGAGGAGCTGTTATTTCCCAGCACGGTTAAAGAATTACTTCCCCAATTGGCAGTAGCCAAATCCAACTTTCCATCTTCATTTAGATCTCCTATGGCAATGTCTATTGGGGCTGCCTCAGTCGCAAAGTCTAACTTCAATGCAAAGTCAATCAACCCATCACTTGTACTGGTATTTCTGAGTACACTGACTGTGTTGCTGAGCAAATTGGCTGTGGCCAAATCAGATTTCCCATCACCATCCAAGTCAGCGATTGATACACCAAATGGAAGATCTCCAGTTACAAAATCTTGTTTTGCGGTAAAATCTATTATACCTGCTCCAGTGCTCGTGTTCCTTAGAACGGACAGAGTCGCGTTTCCTGAATTAGTTATTGCTAGATCAAGTCTCCCATCACCATCCAAATCTCCTATTACTACATCAAAGGGATCTGGCCCTGTAGCAAAATCGATTTTGGTCTCAAAATCTATTGAGCCAGGTTCATTGGTCGCATTTCTGAGTATGGATACGCTTGAACTAGCTGAATTAGCAAAAACCATATCAGGTTTTCCATCTCCATCTAAGTCACCAACAGCTGCAGAAAAAGGGCTTGCGCCAGTGTTATACTCTTCTCTACCTGCAAAGAAGCCCGGACCTATTTCGACTGGGTTATCTAATGTCACCGCAAAAGGGGAAGATGAGGAAGCCAGTTGATTGTTGACCAAAACGGTAATGGGTTGATAGGTAGCTCCTGATGGCACTGTTGCTGTTAATGCTGTTGTGCTGGCTTCCGTAACATCAGCTCGTGTTGCTCCGAAAAAAACAATGTTGTTGGAAATAGTAGTGTCGAATCCGGTACCCGTTATGGTTACAGAAGTTCCTAAAGAGCCACTTTTGGGTAGGAAAGACGTAATTGTCGGCTGAGCGTACAATTGAGCCGAACCGAGCAGTCCGTAGCATGTAAGCACATAAATAAACATTAGACTCCCCCATTTTAAAAACGGAACCCTTTGGGAATACTGACCAAAGTATGCTATTGTTGGCCTTAAAAAGCGGATTGGCCCTGTTCGATATCTTAAATATTTCATAATAGTTGTTTTATTTTTTATATCTGTAATGCTTGTTCCTGAAAAATATCTACCGCAATGTGCATAGCTCATTTTTATGCTGTCTAGGATGCCATTGAGGCGTAAGTACCCAATACTCGCCATGCCACTAAAGAGCGGTAGTCTACCTCATTATTTGAGGTCAAAGAGGCAGTCATTATGAGATTTGAATCAAAGTGGATAGTAGGTCGCCGTTTTGGAGGAGGATTTCCGATCCATTGATAGTTGACAGCTTTCTCGATCACATCGTTGTAAATTATATTTGGAGATTCTTCATATAGTTTGATCCCTCTATCGTATTGAGTGGTGCTAGGATTATCAGGATTACACCAGTGAACCGAGGCGAAGTGGTGGCTCTTCACATATTTATTTCGAAAACCTTCGATTTTAATGGTTACACAGTCTGACCTGATTAGCTCTTTATCGCTCAGCGCGAACGCTTTTATCGAATGGAACCGGAGTGGTAATGTGTGGTTATTGTACCAATAATAACAACCATAGGAATTCTGAGGTTTGCTTGCTCGTACTTTTGATGTTAACTCAATAATGGAGTCATTGATGGCGATTAGAATATGGGATACTACTAGTAATTCATCTGATAGTTCAAGTGAAAATAAGATAATATCATGGTTGGAATAACCAAGCCCTTCTTCTAATCCATAGAGCTTGATTGATGAAGCCGCATGATTTATCGGTTCAATCTCTTCCTTCTCCGCCATCTCATCTATTTTGTCCACGACCAGCAATTCATCATTCTCATGACAACTCACAAAGAATATAAGAGCGGCGACAATGATTAGGTACGAACATATTCTATGTGATAGGTTCATAATTGAATATAGATTTTGATTCACATTCAAAAATTGCTTGGAACTAGGCAAAATTCAAATATTCAGGTACGTCACTAATTTTACATGACTCAAAAATCACTTTCACATTACTTTCACATTGCGATATAATAATGCTTTCAATAAGCTTTAATCAATGATTTTGCCTTAGATTCAGTTTAAATTCCTCTGTTTTCAACTCACTTCGTTTTATGAACCACATTCACAGGTCTTATGTATTGATCCTTTTTGTATGCTATCTTTTTGCATCTCAGGTTATGGCTCAAGGGAAGTTTCTGGGCGTTCCTTCAATAGCGTATTTTGGTGAACAAGACTATCAAGCTCATATTTCAAATCACAAAATCGGGCAAGATTCACGTGGGCTAATATTCGTTGCTAATAAAAATGGGATGCTAGTATACGATGGCAGCCAGTGGAAGCTCCACACTGTTTCGTGGGGAGAGAGAGGCATCACTTCTCTATTGACAGATGATTCTGGGAGAGTTTATGCAAGCAGCAGATACATAGGCTATTATTTCCCTGATGCTAGTGGAGATTATAAATTTCATTCCTTAAATCACTTATTGCCAGCAGAGCATAGAGTCAGGAGTATTATTAAAACTATCCCATACAAGAATGGATATGTTTTTGTCAGTATCAATAGCTTGTATTTTTACGACGGAGAAGCCATTGAGATACTTCCTACTGAAGTATTACCTCCCCAGAGCATGCAAGTCTACAATTGTGGAGGTGAACTCTACATGAATCCGGACGGAAAAGGATTAGCTGTATTAAACGGCAAAGATTGGAACCAATTGGCCGAAGGTTCCAAACTAGCTCAAATGAATATTACAGGTCTTTTAGAAAGAGGGAGGGGTTCACTAATTGCTTTTACTGAAAACAATGGCATCTATCAGGTTAAAAACAATGACGTAATCCCCTTTGCCGATGCGTTGCTTGACGAATTTTCCAACTGGAAAATAAATGCAGTAACTAAACTTTCAGATGGCAATTATGCTGTAGGGACAAACAATAACGGATTGTGCATTTTAGATGCGAAGGGAGACCTAGTATACCATCTGGACAACACAAAAGGTCTAAATACCAGTAGTATACGAGACGTATTTGAAGATTCAGCTGGTAATATATGGCTGGCCAGAGAAAACGGGATTGTCAAAATAAGCTGGAGTGCTGCCCAAAGTTACTTGAGAGAAGAATTGAACCTCCCTGGCGTGGGCTATACGGCCATTGCCTTTGGTGATTATTTTTACTTTGGTACGAGCACGGGACTTTATCGTGCCAAAAAGCAATGGCCCATTGATAAAGTAGAAGCAATAGAAAATGTGCAGGGGCCTGTTTACTATCTACAAGATATTCAGGGTGATCTACTGGTCAGTGGTATTAATAATTCTTTTCAATTATATGATGGCAGATTTGTCCCAGTCTCCACTGACCATGACTGGATGCATTTTGCCTTCAAAGAAACTCGCGATCCTAATGTATTGATCCGAGGTAGTCTGAGCGGAATCTATCGAGTAGAAAAAGAAAATGGCAGATGGTCAGTAACACACAAATATGAAGGTTTCGATGAATGGACCAAATATCTAGAGTTTGATAGAAATGGAAAATTGTGGACAGCCACTTCTATCAAAGGGGTCTATTCCTTTACGTTTTCAGAAGATTATAGCTCTGTCACATCTATGAAATCTTACCCTCAAGGGAGTTCAGGTTTACCCAATACGTTCTCACGAATTTTCAAACTGGAAGATCAAATTCTATTTACGACCACAAAAGGAGTCTTCAATTTCGTCGATGATGAAGAGCGATTTCAAATATCTGCAGATTGGCAAAAAGCATTTGAAGATAAAATTGACACTTCTAAGAATGATGTCTATGAGATTGTTGCGGGCGAATTTGGTAGTGCATATTACTCAGCAGCAAGGTCCAACGGTCGATTGACTAAAAATATTGGTGGAAGCTACTCCAGAGAATCTTATATGATTGATGGGTTTAAGCATCATTGGGAAGGAAGGCTTTCAGTCTTGGATCAGAACAATATTTTGTATGCCCAATCAAAAGGTTTTATTCACTTCAACAGAGACGCTTATCAAAACCCCACACAATTTCCTGAATTGCTCATTAGGTATGTGAAACTTCCAAATTCAGACTCCCTCCTTTTTGGAGGTAATTTTTTAGATGGTCTCACAGTAGTCACCGATCAACATGAAGATCAGGTGCCAACGCTTGATTTTGGAAATAACTCCTTGATGATTGGCTATTCATCTATAGCGTACAATCAAAACCAAACAACTT
>JAWUWD010000031.1:0-10411 GCA_034112085.1 Cyclobacteriaceae bacterium | reverse complement strand
TCTTATATAAGAGCTCCATGATTTGAGATGATAATAAATGTTTTTCCTAAACGGTCATTTTAATCCCGTTTAGGAATTATACAAAAGACTTAAGCTTTCTTTAGTTTCTTTTCTGCTTTTTTTTCTTTCGGAGTCTTAGTTGCTTCTTTTTTAACGTATTTCTTTGCGTCTTTACCTTTTCCCATGATATTTTTTAGTTATATGTTATTAATTTCTTACTTTATGTCTAAATACACTTGCCTTTCTAAACGTAATATACTTATTTAAAAGTAATAGCGGTTCATATTAGCTTCCAAACCACTATTACTCATAAATATGTTGTGGAGCGTTCTATTTATTCTACAGTTTCACGCTTTAACAATACTTAGCTTTTTCTTTCATCTTCGCTTCTATGGCTTTGCCAGTTGGGGTGGCTGCCAATCCACCAAGGCCAGTACAAGTAAGCTCATGAGCCATCATATCTCCAACTTCTTTCATGCTTTGTACCACTTCATCGTAAGGAATCAAGTGGTCGTAATTAGCGAGTGCCATATTCGCACAAGATAAGGCATTAGTAGCGGCCATTATATTTTTACCTAAGCATGGAGCTTCGACTCTATTGCCAATAGGATCGCATACTATACCAAGAGAATTTTGTAATGCCAGAGAAGCGGCAGCAATACATTGATCAAGCGATCCGTTCATAAGAGTGACCAAACCCGCAGCAGCCATAGAACCTCCTGCACCTGTTTCTGCTTGACATCCAGCTACTTCTGCTGCAAAAGTTGCATGTTCTGAAATGAAAACTCCCATCATACCCGCAGCGAGCATCGATTTGATTACTTGATCTTCTGCACTATTCATTGATTTGGCAGCACCAAGAATAGCCCCTGGAAGAGCGCCACAAGACCCTGCTGTAGGAGCTGCGACAAATACACCCATTGAGCTTTTGACTTCCATCATTGCTGTTGTGTAGAGTACAATAGTATTTAGCATACCAGCGTCTAATAAAGCCTTATCATCCATTTTATCCTTGAACCCAAGAGACTGTACAGGCAATATTCGATCTTCGTAATAAGTTCCGGCCAATCCTTCGGCTATTCCTCCTTGCATCACTTCGACAATAGCTTTCATCCTCTTAAAGACTTCCTCTTCAGTAATCCCACCTCTGGAGCTTTCATAAAGTACTGCCAACTCCCAAAGTTCCATGTTTTGAGATTTCCCTAAGGAAAGCATCTCTTTACAGAAAATGAATGGGACTTTAAGATCTTTTCTGGAAAGGACTGGGATCACAGGTTTTAGGTAACATATATTTGTCACACCCGGTATAGCTTCAATTGTCTTTAATACATCCTTAGTGTATCCATTGGCACTCTTTATTTCTATAAAGCTTGTTTGTAAAATTTTGAAGTCATAATTGAAATCAGGAAGAAGGCTCTCAATAATATCTAGGCTATTGCCATAGATCAGTAATTCATGATAGTCACCATTGATACTCACTTTGGAACCATCGATTTCTTGTACTTCCATCATGCCTCCTCCCGTACTGATAGCAGACATACTATGCGTAATCGAGGGATTACTGACAATGATTCTGTAATTATTGGGGTGTTCTGCCCCATAACTTAAATAATTAACTTTAATATTTATTCCGGCTTCTTCGATGCCTTGACGGTAGGTTACCATACGTTCATCATCTGCTTGCCAGCCTAACAGACCTCCATAGAGGCCCATATCTGTTCCTTGACTTTCATGCGTTGTGACTAAAGAGCCATTGGGGTCATAGTCAATTACTACATCAGTAATCTCCCCCTTCATAAGGTCCCTAATTAACAAGCCAATTCTACAAGCTGCTGCACTGTGGGAACTAGAAGGTCCACGCATCACAGGACCTAATACATCATTGAATATACTTGAGATTGCCATATTCTTGAATCTGATTTATAAGTTTATCATTTTGATTGAAAATGTCTTTTTAAAACATCGGATGCTCAGGCTTATTACCCAAGATTTCCTCAATCTTTTCCATTACTTCTTCTGTCAGTTGATCCCTTGCTTCAAATACTTTTAGGTTCTCTTCCAGTTGACTGGTTTTGGAAGCTCCAAGGATCATCGTACTTACATTGTCATTTTTCAAGCACCATGCGAGTCCAAGGAGTGGCATGGTGATTCCTAATTCTTTAGCAAACGCTGTCATTGCTCTTACTTTCTTGAGATTCTCTTCGGCTAGTGCTCCATCTTTAAGCCACTCGAGACCTTCCATGCCTAACCTCGTGTTATCAGGGAAGCCATCATTGTATTTACCTGTGAGGATACCAGAGGCTAGGGGAGACCAGATAGTGGTACCTAGACCTACAGTCTTATAAATCTGGCTGTATTCTACTTCTATTTTATCACGATGAAGCATGTTGTATTGTGGCTGTTCCATCGTAGGGCCGATCAGGTTATATTGCTTAGCGACCATGTGAGCTTCCATGATTTCTTGAGCACTCCATTCGGAAGTTCCCCAATAGAGAATTTTACCTTGCTGGATCAAGTTATGCATAGTCCAAACAGTCTCTTCGATGGGTGTTTCTTTATCCGGTCGGTGACAGAAGTATAAATCGAGGTAGTCAACTTGCAGCCGCTTCATGGCCTGATGACAAGCTTCTACTAAATGTTTCCTATTGAGTCCTTTTGCGGTAGGAACGATGTCTTTTCCGCCAAGACCAAAGAATGCCTTACTGCTCACTATATAAGTATCACGGCTCCAGCCTTTCTTCTTGAGTACTTCTCCCATTACGATCTCTGACTGCCCGCTGGCATAGACCTCTGCATTATCGAAGAAGTTGATGCCATTGTCGTAGGCCAATGTCATTAAGTCTTCGGCTCTAGTATCGCCTATTTGCATACCGAAGGTGAGCCAAGACCCGAATGAAATGCGACTTACTTTTAATCCTGATCTCCCTAAATTTTTATATTCCATGGCTCACGTGAGTGTTTTATTTTCTTGGTATTTGATGAGAACTACATCGTATTCTTCAAGATAATGAAAAGTTGAAGGATTTAGAGTCGGAGGTAAAAAAAACTAGAGGACAATAAATTAACTATATACCAGTATATCTCCATGACCTCAACTGTAAACCTTCTTCAGGCCGCGCTAAGACTCATGATTGTCCATGCATATCTATTGTAGTGGAAAACGTATAAATTTCACCATATTAGGTGATTGATGAAGTTTTATCTCAACCAATAATTATATGTCTGCCATATTTGATAAAAGCAAATTGCAAAAATCAAGCGACTATGATAGTAGCTTGACTGATCAGAAGTTGGATAATAAGTTTGATAAGGAAATATTGAGGGTTGAGAAAGAGCGAGAGAAGTTCTACAACAAAACAAAGGGGCTCTTTAAAAGAGCTTACTTTCGGACAGTTTTCGTTTTAGCATTTAGTTTCATCTTACTAGGGGGCTATGTGAATAACTGGGAGTATGATGTTCCATCGATTATTGGCCCGATCATGTTCTCTTTAGTTTCAGGACTTATCTTTGGCGGTATATATAGTTTGATCCGAAAAGGAACCAACAACCATAAGTTTTCACAGATACTTAAACAGGACCTGATAAGTAAGATTGTGACTCATGTCAATCCTCAATTGACTTATGATATTGAGGGGATAAGCAAAGAAGAGTTCGATAAAGCTGATTTGTTCTTGGGAGGTAAGCAATCAACACTAAGTAGTGAGGATAAAATGTCTGGTACAATTGATGGTAAATATGTTTGTATATCTGAATGTACAAAGAGAGGGCCAGCAGCATCAATACATAAGAGTACCTTAATTAAATACAAAGGTAAAACGATATCATCAGATAGAGAGCCTATCAACTCTAATCATGGGGAGTATGTCGATTATTTTAGGGGGCTATTTATTGAAATAGAACTTGATGGTTTCCATGTTACAGCTCCGTTGAAATTTGTACCTAGTGATAAGGTCAAAAAAGAAGTACATACTGGAATTGATTTCACTGGGAGTATTCAGAAAATGATCAACATTAACAACGAAGATCTAATTGATCTTGAAGGAGATAGAGATTATCAAATTTACTGCAGTGACAAAACACAAGCAGAAAGCGTAATTGATAATAAGTTATTGAAAGTAGCTGATTATATTTTTAGTAAATATAATAAGGAAGGGGCCAAATTATTTGAAGGTATTCCGCTTCTGGGAATGTTACCTGGAATTGGCAATTTGAAAACTTCCAAAGGTGTATTTCTATCTATCATGGAAGGTAGGCTATATCTGGCATTGGAATGGCCTGTCGACTTATTTGAAACGGACGTGTTCCTCAAAAACAACCTCGTAGAAAGTGGAATTGCTCAGAAGGTGTATGAAGACCTATTGTTCATCAATCAGCTTGTTAAAGAAGTGAATTTGATGAATAAAGTAAAGGAATGATGTTCGTTTATTTACCCTAATGATAGTTTTACAGGAATTTCCTCTTCTCCAATTGTTGTGTCGCCAGACTCCTAAATACTTTGTTTCATAAGAACCCAACTAGGATTATAGACTAATCGATTCCGAAAATCCTGACATCTCGAATGTGCATATGAAAAAATCCAAAGCCATTTTCTACATTCGTTGGATAATTGACAGGCTCGCCCAGACCATCTAACAAAAGAAAGCGTTGCTCTTTTCTGAGTGTTAAGAAATCATAATAATCCTCACTGATGTTGGCCATGGATACGAAGATGGAATCACCCTCTACATAGTCCCTAAAAAAGACTACAAAATCGTATTCTATCTCCGAACTATCAAAGTCACTATCATCTAAGAGCTCAGTAAATGGAGTTTCCTGTTTGTCAAAGTCCTCATTGAAGAGTTGTACATTGAACATATACCAATTGGGTCCAGTGGGATCAGTCAACTTAAGACTTACATTCACGAGTGTATCAAATTGTGTTTCTTGAATGGAAACGGCAATCGAATCGAATCTTACAGCGGGAAGCAATGGGGTTGTGGCAGTCACAGGATAGTCATTGTAAGGATTGACAAAATTGAGTGTATAGAGTTCTCCGGTAATTTTAGGAATATCTGTTCCTAAATATAGCCCAGGCTCGGCATTGTCTAGTAAGTAGTTGTCACCCGCTACTTCAATTTCGACTTCTAAGCTATCGATTAGTAACTCTTGAAGGAGCAAGTCTATTTCGCTCTCATCGCCACCGAAGAACGCATTGAAGTTTTCCGTAAGGCTAACGGCTAGAAATTCACCAGGGACATTTTGAGAGCCAATGACTACTGTCTTTTCAGCGAGCGATATGTTCTTGACAGGCAATGGCTCTGGAAGACAGCCTACTAACACCAATGACACAACGATATATAGCGTGAATCGGATTCTCATTGTGCGAACTTAAAATTGTAAGATATTGATGGGAGCAAACCTAGTATACCCGGCTGTTCGTAGCTGTAAGTACCGGTTATTTCATCATACTCTATATTGATGGCCACTGGAGTAGCTCTGTTATATGCATTGTAGATGCTGAAATGCCAATCTCCCTGCCATTTTCGATTCGTTTTTTTTCTTCCTTTTAAGATAATACTAAAGTCTAATCTATGTGAATCGGCTAGTTTTATTTGGTTTCGATCCGGATATTGTGGAATCAGATCCACTCCAGTCACAGCCGAATTGGGTACCGCATAGTAACCGATGATAGGTGTGAAGCGCGCACCGGAAATAAATTCCCAAACCATAGAAAATGACCACCTATCGTTTAATTCATAGTTGGAGACTAGGGAGACATTGTGCCTTCGATCATATCTGGCAGGAAATGTATTCCCCTTATTGAGTTCTGCGAATTGGCGATTGGTCCAAGAAAGCGTATAAGAGAGCCAGCCTTTCAATCTTCCGACATCTCTGCGCGCCAAATACTCTATACCATAAGAGTTACCGTCTCCTTGTAGTAGCGCTTCTTCAAAGTCATTGTTTAGGATTAGGTTAGTCCCCTCCTTGAACTCCATCAGATTTCGCATCTGCTTGTAGTAGATTTCACTACTGAGAGAAATACCTACTGGCTCAATCAAGCGACTTATTCCTAAGGTAAATTGATCAGCAGTCTGAGGTTTGATATCAGCGCTTACTGGATACCATATATCTGTAGGCAATGCAAATGATGAGCTTGATACTCGATGAATGTACTGGCTCATACGCGTGTAACTGGCCTTTAATGCCCAATGCTCTTTTAAAGAATATCTAAGCGATATTCTTGGCTCGGGTTGGAAATAATTGGCATTATCCAAAAAAGCTGCGGACATACGAAGACCTACAATACCTTTTAGTCGGCCTCTTTCGAATTCCCAATCACCAAACAAGGCACTTTCGAGCATTTCCCGATCTTCTCCTTCGCTATCAGGAAAGACTTCTGATACCTGACCACCCGAATTGATCAAATTGGGATCGACCGTTCTATGAACTGACGAAAACCCTAAATGAAGCTGATCTTGATCCGTCAGACTACGACCGAATTTTTGAGTAATCCCAACCTCCTGGATTTCTGAAGCAACTTTGAGGAAATTATCTTGAAAAAAGCTATTCACATTATAGTCGAAAGAACTGAGGTAGATATCGGTATTCAAATACCAATCAGCTATCTCACTAGATACCGTTAGGGTGTTGATCGCATTGCCAATTGTGAACTCTGTACCCGCCTCGTCACCTACGACCTCCTCATCTCTTTCACTGCTGAAGCTCAAGACATCCTCACCAGAATAAAACCCATATTGGATCCGCGTCTTATCTGAGATCTGCCAATCCAAATTCATATTAAGATCGTAGAAGAAGTAGGGTAGGTCCACATCTGCCAGTTGAGCGACCTGGTCTGCATAGGTTCTACGTACGGCTACTTGCACCGCCAGTTTGTCCTTGATCAATGGTATTTGAATTGACGCCCGTGAAGAAATCAAACCTATACCATTTTCTGCTTCTACCTGATCATTGTTTAATTTTTTAGATCTAATGTCGATGATGGAGGATAATCGCCCTCCATACTCAGCAGGAAATCCCCCAGTCATTAAATTGACCTCTCCGATTGTAGCAGGGTTGAATACGGACAGAAACCCGAATAGATGTCCGGTGTTATATACAGTAGCTCCATTCATTAATACGAGATTTTGGTCAGCCGCACCACCTCTGATAAACAAATCACTAGAACCTTCTACACCTTGCGTAACTCCAGGGAGAAGTGTAAGCACTTTGATGAAATCCGGCTCACCGCCCAAAGAGGGAAGTTGCATGATTGCCTCTTGCTTTAAGGTCTGCTTACTTTGACGAATATTTTCAAACTGCTCTATGATGACTGTTCTATTGCCAGTTATTTCTACAGCATCCAAAGTAGTCGTGCTGGATTTAAGTGAAATCACCATCTGTTCTAGAAGTTCCGCTCCTGGGAACCTTTTACTTTCATAGCCAATGAAGCTGAACGCTATCGTATCTGATGAAGGGTCAATGATGAGCTGATATTTACCTAAACTATCCGTGCTGTACACTTTGTTTTTAGGGAGTATCTGAATATTTGCAAATGGTAAAGGTTGCTTACTCTTATCATCCACAAGTATGCCCTTCACCAATATGGACTGAGCGAACGTGGCACTCATCATAGTTAATATTAATACATATATGAGGAGGGGTCGTTTCATTTACTAAATAGGATGCTAACTTATATAATGCGAATTGAGCAGTTTTGTTGTAATTATTTTAAACTATCACCAAGACTCGCATCTAACGAGGTCCAAAGTTACGCTGTTTCGCGAGGATAGGAACCAAGATGGTGCGATAAGGTTCGTTGTGTAGGTTTAGTGCTGAAATCAGTAAATAAATCACATGATTTTACACTGCTAGACAACTGGCCTTATTTGCCATATGCGTATTCCAGTGCTGATTTTGCGTATTCTGTCCAATGGTCTGAATAGTCAAAGGATACTTGAACCCATTCTTTCATTGGTCGATTTTTTCCAGATGGGTTGAAAAGGTTGAGAACCATCTAAACTTAGTGCATCACTGTGCGATTCTCCTGTAAGTTTAAATACCATTTCATTTTGAAATAAACATGCAAATGCCTTGTTATTGATTTTAAAGGAGGGTTTGTCGAACATTTGACTTTGTTCTGCATTCTTTATTTTTTGCCCGATTGAAATGAAAGATTCTTCTTCGTTGGTCATACTTCAAATTGATTTAAGTGATCATCAAGATGTTTGTAAATATATTATTCTCCCTCCAGTATTCGTACCCAAATGAATTCTTAAGTTACAACGTTTCGTGAGGATACTAACTAAGGGATAGATCTATGAAGTGTTACTTTAATGTGAGTGTTTTTTATATCTTTAAAGTACTTTATTCAAATCTATTTTATCAGTATAGCCTCTTTACAACTATGAAAAATCAACTCAATTATGGTTTAGTCGCTATATTTTCTATTTTTTTAGGTAGTCAAATTACAGAGGGTATTATTCTAGTTCCTTATTGGCGATCTCTTTCTACTGCTGATTTTTATAGTTATTACCAAAATTTTGGTCCTTCTATTGGCCGATTTTATACTATTTTGACAATCACTGCTGCACTGATACCGATTGCCTTAACAGCCTATTACTATGGAACTAAATCATTCAGACTACACTTTTCTTTAATATCTTCCGTATTCGCAATTCTATTCGTCTCGTGCTTTTATATATACTTTAAGGGAACCAATGAATTGTTCTATCAATCATTTTTTAATCGAAGTGATTTGAAAATTGAACTGATCACTTGGGCTAACTGGCATTGGGGAAGAGTTGTACTTGAAACGCTATCATTATTATTTTTAATATTAGCAGTTGCTAAAAGGGAGTGATTTTAATATTGGGTATATAGTTTGTTGAGTGTTTAAGCGACTAGTTTAGCAAACAAATTACAGATAAAAAATGCCAACAGAATTTTCGTAAGTAAGCCAAAATAGCAATACATCAGATACTGTGTCAACTACTGTTTTAGCTCACTATTTTTTCCAATATAATTCCCGCTAAGAAGAAAATAATCAAAGAAGACACTATGCCTAAAATATAGCTGAATAAACCTTTTATATAATTCAATTTCTTTTTTCGATCAAAGAACTGTCCAATAGCCCAAGTGATGTAAATCAGACTAATAATAGATCCAAACTGCAATACAGGATAATTGACTATACTTTCAGTAATCCCTAACAGAGTATAAATGAGCATCGAAATTCCCAATGTGAAGCATAATAGGATGTATATCTCGTAGTAATTATAATGGTGTTTTTTGAAAAATATTTTAATTCAAAGTGTGATTGGAATGGCCATCAGAACATTAGTATACTCATAGTTTTTTGAAAACCAAGCATACATTTTTTCTATAATGAGATCATTGCCTTGGTCATCAATATCTAGTTTGATAAAGCCAAGTTCAAAACTCAAAAATCGTTGTGCTAAAGAATAAAATACTGAGCAAATAATTAAAAATAGTATTGGTTTAATAAGTCTTTTTCTGTCTTCATGTATGAACTCTCTAACTGCATCTCCAGGTCTTATAAATAATTCCTTAATTGTATAAAGGAAGCCTTTATTAAGATTTACAAGAATGCTAATTTCGTCAACAATGTACTTTCTGTCAATTCGTTTTAATTCTAAAGGGGATCCACAGCCTGAACAAAATTCTGCGATAAAATCTTCGTTACAATTTTTACAGTGTTTCAATGCTTTTTTATATATGTTCGATTCAATGGCTGGAACGTTAAGTGTATGTTGTCGTAGCATCCCAAAGGGGGCTATGATTTCATATACAATGTGTGTGCCTTGAATGGTGAATATAGCTCATGAAGTTGAGTGTTCCAAAGGGTGAAAGTCCCGTAAGCGCAGGGTCGTGCCTGTAAGCTAAGCAAGTGGTAAGGTGGTTTGGAGCGATCCATGCACTGAAGTAAGCCAGACTGCGGTATCTGTACTGACGAACAGAATTAAGCGCAGCGCATCATGAACACCTTTAAAAAATAGCCACCTGAGAGAATACCCCACATACAGAGGCTATAAGACGGGAAGAGGGAGCACAGGGCAGAACGAATGTTCTGAGCCAGCCATGGGGAGGGCAGTCCCAAGCCTAGAAATAGGGGTCGAAATAGTAGATGTGGCAGGAATAGATACAAGGATATTCACCTTACCGAGGGAGGTCTCTAGATGTCGAGTACATCGAAGAGAAGTCAGCAGAGGTCATAGTACTGATCAGGAAACGAGCTGCGTGAGAGCGTAGAGGTCTCACGAGAAAGGGAAGGACTGAACGTATTGCGAAGTGAAAATTCGTATAGGAATACATTTGTATAGCCTATACTTAAAAGTAGCGGAAAGGGATAGTTGGTGTAAAGAGCATCTATTCTATACTTTACGAACTGCCCAGTACGAGAACCGTACGCTGG
>JAWUWD010000030.1:0-76643 GCA_034112085.1 Cyclobacteriaceae bacterium | reverse complement strand
GTCGAAGGTGAAAATTGCTGTTGCGAAATTCGTAGTATCCAGCCGTTCATCAAACGTCACTTTCTACGAATCTGTGGATAGTGGAATGGCAGTTAGAAGTATCGGTCCAGTGACGTCTTGCGTGTCATCAAGCACTGCGTTCTGTATGCCAGGAGTTCCTCCCAAGGCATCATCACTCGATGACCAATTGTTTTCGTCACTGCATTGATGATCTGGATTGATGCGTTCTAGAGACCAACCTCCATCATCTTTATTGGCATCGGTGTGCCACCCGAGATCAAATGCAAGTTGATCTATGAGATTTCCATTGTTGTTCTTTAATGTGATTTGTTCTCCAGAGTTCGTCAGTACATCCCAATTGCTGATTCCAATGACGTTGCTAATGCCTGCAAATTTAGGGATTTGTTCCTCAGGCACCAGTAAGATATATTCCCCTGGTGCAAAGATGTAATTTGATGTAGTTACCACCTCACCATTGAGTGTGAAATTCACTAAATCAAAATATGCTCCACTTCGATTATAGATCTCCACATATTCTGAATTAGGTAGTCCAAACTCAGGTGTTGGATCTGCCATGATTTCATTGATAATGATGTCATTACTCATTGCAATACTTGTGAGTAAAAAGGCCGCTTTTTGATCATTTCGAATAATATTTCCACTGCAATCTCTTAGGCCTGTGACTGATACAGTATAATTTACTGATGTCTGCAGCAATTCGAAAAAGACAATAATCGCAGTCTTCAGATCAGCTTCTAAATAAATCGTATCCACCACCACCATAGGGTCGAAAGTGAATACTTCCGCTGCGAAGTTGGTAGTATCAAGCCGTTCGTCAAATGTGACTTTCAAAGAATCTGCGGATAATGATATCGCAGATAGTAGCACCGGTCCAGTTAGGTCTGGCGTGTCATCAAACACTGAATTCTCAGTGCCAGGAGTTCCTCCCAAAGCGTCATTGCTAGACGACCAATTGTTTTCATCACTACATTGGTGATCAGGGTTGATCTGTTCTAGTGACCATCCTCCATCATCTTTATTGGCATCTGTGTGCCACCCGAGATCAAATGCAAGTTGATCTATGAGATTTCCATTGTTGTTCTTTAATGTGATTTTTTCTCCAGAGTTCGTCAGTACATCCCAACTGCTTATTCCAACGACATTGGTAATGCCCGCAAATAAGGAGATTTGTGCCTCAGGCATCAGCAACATATAATCTCCTGGCGCAAGGATGTAATTTGTAGTAGCAATAATTTCGTCATTCAGGGTGAAGTTTACTAAATCAAAATATAATGTGCTCCGGTTGTATAGCTCCACATATTCCGAATTAGGTAGTCCAACCTCAGGTGTTGGATCGGCCATAATTTCATTAATAATGATATCATTTCTCGTTGCAATACTTGTAAGTAAAAAGGTAGCCGACTGATCATTTTCAATAATATTTCCAGTGCAATCACTTAGGCCCGTCACTGATACAGTATAATCTACTGATGATTGCAACAACTCGGAGAAGACAACAATAGCGCTCTTCAAGTCAGTTTCTACATAGATCGTATCAACCCCTACAACTGGATCGAAAGTAAATACTGTTGAAGAAAAAGTGACCGTATCAAGCCTTTCATCAAAGCTCACTTTCAAAGAATCTGTGGATAGTGAAACAGCTGATAATAGCAGCGGTCCTTCTAGGTCTGGAGTATTGTCAAACACTGAATTTTGTATGCCGGGAGTTCCTCCCAAGGCATCATCACTCGATGACCAATTGTTTTCGTCACTGCATTGATGATCTGGATTGATGCGTTCTAGAGACCAACCTCCTTCCTCCTTTTCAGCATCTGTATACCAACTTAAATCGTAAGATAACTCATCAATAATGAGTGAATTGTCTATATCATTTAAAGTAACTGATTCACCGCCATTGGTGAGAGTATTCCAAGAAGATAGACCAATAACAGTCCCAAATGACTGAAGCAAAATCATATTGTCTATTTCACAAAGAATAATGTGTTGATCTGGAGCAATTATTTCAGTGTCAATGGTAATTACCTTATCGTTCAAGGTATAATTGGCTAAGTCAATGTATTTGTTTGACCGATTATATATTTCCACATATTCTGAATTTGGAAGTCCTACTTCGGGTGTTGGATCTACCATTAATTCATTGATCATAACATCACCAACAGCTGCCAATTCAGGGATCACTACATCGAAATTTTCAATTGTTGAAATAATGGCATTTCCATTGAGGTCCTCGACATTCTGAACCGTAATCTGATAACTTGTATTTGAGAATGAATTGGTGAAAATGAGGTGAACCAATGAATTGTCCACTCCATCTTGTGTAGCTGAAACAGGTTGTCCAATACCATTATCAATTATGTAGTTTGTAATCGTCTCTACGGTGGCTTGATCCACATCCTCATTAAACTTGAGATCTATCTCAGTATTTGAAATAATTGTAACTATACTTATTACTGGCGGAATCAAATCTGGGACTATAGGGCTCACTGAAAAATTATCAAAGAAGTGCTTATTTATGGGCGAGGCTGCGGATGATTGTTTGATTTTCACTCCAAAATGGGTACTGGTATTCACATCACTATCTGTCACACTTCCTTCAGCAGTATATGTTCCAATTGCGCCATCATCAGTCTCTAATAACCACAAGTCTGATGCGTCACGGCTAACTCTAATATTAAATGGATTGTTGGAACTACTATTTACACTTCCGTCCACACCATCAATGATTTTCGACTCCACACCAGCAACTACCTTATAAAAAGAAATCTCATCAGGTGTTGTGCCAACCCTAACAAAGTAACCATTAGTTGCAGCGGTTAAAGCTGCATTATCTGACATCAGATAGACATCAACAAAATTCGCCCCAGATGTTGAAAATTTAAGATTTATAAAAAATTCCCACTCTGCTTCTGTCGCCAAAGTAGAGGGTGTACTCAGATAATAAGTAAGTGCTCCTGAGTTTTGTGAATTTAGTTCTCCACTAGTTATGCTGAATTTAACATCATCACCACTCCAAACAGGGTTGGTTGTGAAATCACCATCCGTAAAATCATCAGTAAACTGTCCAAATGATCCGAATGAGCAAAATGAACAACAAATAAAAAGTAGCCTTTTCACAAGTATGAATCGGTTGATTTTATTCAAAATACGTATTTTTGTCTAGAGATAAAAAAAGCTTATGAAAATCGCGGTAGTCGGAGCAACAGGGTTAGTGGGTAAAACCGTCTTGGGTCTTATTAAGGATCGTGGAATAGAATATTCAGAATTGATTCTAGTCGCTTCTGAAAGATCAGTAGGTAAAACCATAGAATTTGATAATGAGACATTTATGATCTCATCGATGCAAAGTGCCATAGATCAAGCGCCAGATATCGCCATTTTCTCTGCTGGCGGTGATACTTCCTTAGAGTGGGCGCCAGCTTTTGCGGCAGTTGGAACTTTCGTGATCGACAATTCTTCAGCCTGGCGAATGAATCCCGAGAATAAGTTAATCGTACCTGAGATAAATGGACATGACTTAACTACAGAAGATAAGATTATTGCCAACCCCAACTGTTCGACTATTCAATTGGTAATGGCACTAGCCCCATTACACAAAAAGTATCAGATAAAACGTCTCGTTATATCTACCTACCAATCCGTAAGTGGTTCAGGAAAGGCAGCTGTTGATCAGCTCCAGGCTGAACGAAATGGCGAAGAACATCAGAAGGTATATCCTCATACGATAGATATGAATGTACTTCCTCATATTGATGTATTCATGGACAATGGCTACACCAAGGAAGAAATGAAAATGGTCTTTGAGACAAGAAAAATATTAGGCGATCAATCATTGAACATTACGGCTACAGCGGTGCGGCTGCCTGTCATCGGGGGCCATTCTGAATCTCTCAATGTAGAATTTCATCAGGATTTTGATGTCAGGGAAGTAAGAGAGATCTTAGAACAAGCACCTGGTATAATTGTAGAGGATGATGTTAATAATAACATCTATCCTATGCCGCTCAATGCACATAACAAAGATGAGGTATTTGTAGGTAGAATTCGCAGAGATGAATCTCAGCCGAACACACTTAACTTGTGGGTCGTGTCTGACAATCTCAGAAAAGGAGCAGCAACCAATGCAGTACAAATTGCTGAACATTTAATCAAAACTCAATTAGTAGTTTGCTAAAAACCATACTACAGCCTGAAGTTCAACAATACATTAGGGACAATGAACATGTAGACATCAATCAGCTACTTCTGAAAGGTGTCGAGATCGCTGGTGTTACAGCCAAAAATCTGGCGACTCAAATTAGCGGACGACAAAAAGCAAAATCAAAACTTCCCGAATGGTATCGTGCAGAGAATATCATATTTCCTACTAAAATATCTATGGAGCAATGCTCCTCCGAACAAACCGCTAACTATAAAGCGACTATCATAAAAGGAGATAGAATGATTGACCTCACAGGAGGAGCTGGTGTAGATGTTTTTGCATTCAGTAATGGTTTTGGAGATTGCACATATATTGAACAAAATACTGGCCTGTATGACACTGCCAGTCACAATCTTTCGACACTGGGTGCTGATAACGTCACTAAATATAACGCCACGGCTGAGCAGTTTCTAGAAGAAAACAATACACACTTCGATCTGATCTATCTTGACCCTACACGTAGGGATGACTCTCAAAAGAAAGTTTTTCGCTTTGAAGATTGTACACCAAACGTAGTAGAGTTTTTATCGACTTTACTCAATCGTGCAAATCATATCATGATCAAAACTGCTCCATTCTTGGACATCACTCAGGCGCTCAGTCAGCTTGATCAAGTTAAAGAAATTCATGTGGTAGCTGTGAACAACGAATGCAAAGAGGTTTTGTACTTGTTATCCAATGAAGTATCCTTTGATCACCAAATTTCAGTTAACACGGTCAACTTATATCTGGACAAGCCTTCTCAAATATTTTCATTCCTTCTACAGGAAGAATTAGAAGTATCAATAAAATATAGTGTACCAAATAAGTACATTTACGAACCAAATACTGCAATACTTAAATCTGGAGGAATAAATAATTTAGGTCTACAATATGGCTTAGACAAATTGCACCCCAACTCTCAGCTCTTCACTAGCGAGTCATTAGTCCAAGAATTTCCTGGAAGAATTTTTGAATGTACTGATATATTGAAGTATGATAAAAAGGTCATCAAGAAAGTCATAAGCTCGGGAAAGGCCAATATCACGACACGCAATTTCCCATATTCAGTAGCGCAGATTCGTAAAAAAACCGGACTTAAAGATGGTGGAAATGAATACCTTTTTGCTACTACAAATATCAATGATGAGAAACTCATCTTAAGAACTAAAAAACTATCCCTCTAGTTTAAGCAGATTTTGATATTTCAAAATTGTTTGTACATTTGAGTTCTTTAATGACAAAACAATACACATATCTCCATTCTATTGAACAGCAAGTCTCTCTTGCTGCGGGTATGGTATTGATTGCTTCTCCCAGGTTCAGGAGGATGAGTAGACGCCCGTTGGCGTAACATATCTTTTGCGGAGCTACGTGCTCTGCCGATTTCTATAATCAACTCTTTCTTGAATTAATAATTAGCAAAACAAACTGCGGTATGCAAGTAATAATTGCAGTGGCTGATACCAGCCATGGGAAATATAGCCAGTCTATCTGTGACTTGATAGATGACGCGGCCAAAATAAGAGGCACTGGTATAGCAAAACGAAGCCCTGACTATGTTCGTCAAAAAATAGAAGAAGGCAGTGCTGTCATTGCTCTTCAGGGTGATCATACTGTTGGATTCTGCTATATTGAAAGCTGGGAAGACAAAAAATATGTTGTCAACTCAGGACTAATCGTCCATCCAGATTTTAGAAAAACTGGCTTGGCCAAGTTGATCAAACAAGAAATCTTTCAGCTTTCCAAAAAGAAGTATCCCAATTCAAAACTATTCGGCATTACCACAAGTATGGCCGTTATGAAAATCAATTCAAAGTTAGGGTACAAGCCTGTGACCTTTTCTGAGCTCACCAAAGATGAAGCTTTTTGGAAAGGGTGCCAAAGCTGCGCAAACTATGATATTCTACAACGCACAAATAAAAAAATGTGCTTGTGCACTGGTATGATTTACGATCTAAAATCAGTTCAAAAACCTCAAAATCTGCAGAACGGTAACACCTGGGCTAATTTCCTAAGGTTTATGAAACTGCGTAAAATCAAGATTCATCACTTGGCAAAATCATTTCCTAAACTTTATAAACTCACAAAGGATGAAAAATAACAAAGTCGTCATCGCATTCAGCGGAGGTTTAGACACTTCGTATTGTGTAAAACATCTTATTCACGAGAAGCAATTAGAGGTTCATTCTGCGATTGTAAATACGGGAGGATTCTCTGCCAAAGAACTCGATGAAATAGAAATAAATGCAAAAACCCTTGGCGTAACCACCCATGCAGCACTAGAGGAAACAGAAGTTTACTATCAACAAATAGTGAAATACCTGATTTTCGGAAATGTACTTAAGAACAACTCTTACCCACTTTCTGTAAGTGCTGAGCGTATTCATCAAGCCATTGCTATAGCACATTATGCCAAAAAAATCGGTGCACAATACATTGCTCATGGAAGTACAGGTGCTGGCAATGACCAAGTTCGTTTTGATTTGGTTTTTCAACTGATCGCACCCAATATTGAAATCATTACACCCGTCAGGGATCAGCAGCTTTCTAGAAAAGAAGAGATCGACTATCTAGCCAAACATAATGTCAATGTGAGCTGGGAAAAAGCCAAATATTCTATTAACAAAGGGCTTTGGGGAACAAGTGTAGGAGGTGCAGAAACACTTACTTCTGACCAACCATTACCTAACAGTGCGTTTCCAAGTCAATTGGAAAACACCGCGCCTAGAAAAATCACACTGACTTTTAAAGAAGGAGAGCTTTGTGCGTTGAATGGTGAAAAACTTTCACCAGTAGCGGTTATCGAGCAACTGGAAAGTATAGCTAACAAATATGCTATAGGTCGTGATATTCATGTAGGTGATACGATTATTGGCATCAAAGGACGGGTTGGTTTTGAAGCAGCGGCTGCAACCATAATCATCAAAGCTCACCATACACTGGAAAAACACACGCTGTCCAAGTGGCAACTCCAGTGGAAAGAACAGATAGCAAGCTGGTATGGTATGTTTATTCATGAAGCCCAGTATTTCGATCCCTCGATGAGAGACCTTGAGGCCTTCTTAGATAGCTCTCAAAAAAACGTGACTGGCGTTGTTATGATTGAGCTTCATCCTTATCGATTTGTGGTTGAGGGAGTGAAATCTACCAACGACTTGATGACATCAGACTTTGGAGAATATGGTGAAGTCAATAAAAACTGGTCAGGAGATGACGTCAAAGGCTTCACCAAAATAATGGCGAATGCTATGCAAATATTCAATCATGTAAACCAAAAAAAATGATAAAAGTAGGAATAGTTGGAAGCAGTGGATATGTAGCTGGAGAACTTATCAGAACATTGGTGCATCATCCAGAGGCGCAAATTGACTTTATTTATAGCCACTCGATGCCTGGGCAAAAAGCATGTGATGTACATCAAGATTTGATGACACATCCTAATCTAACCTTGACGGACAAGGTAAACTTAGACGTGGGGGTGCTTTTCCTGTGTCTCGGTCATGGTAATTCTGTTAAGTTTTTGTCGGAAAATAAGTTTGCGAAACATACCAAGGTCATCGATTTGGGTAATGACTTTAGATTAAACAAAGATGCTCATTATGAAGGGAATAACTTTATATATGGATTAGTGGAAACTAATAAAGCAGAAATAGAGCAGGCCACCCACATCGCAAATCCAGGTTGTTTCGCTACGGCAATTCAATTAGCGATTCTTCCCCTTGCCAAATCTGGGCTACTCGATAATGATTTGCACATCAATGCCATCACTGGATCAACAGGTGCTGGGAAAAGCCTCAGCGAAACCACTCACTTCAGCTGGAGAAACAACAACGTCTCGCACTACAAAGCTTTCCAACATCAACATTTAGGGGAAATAACTGAAACAGTTGTCAAGTTGCAAAGTGGTTTTGACAATGAGATTAATTTTATGCCAGTAAGAGGTGATTTCACTAGAGGCATATTTGCCACAGCATATTTCAACAGTGACATCGCAGAAAAAGCGCTGTTAAAGTTGTACAAGGATTATTATGAAAACGCTGCTTTTACATTCGTTACTGATCGACCTGTTCACTTGAAACAAGTGGTAAATACTAACAATTGCTTCTTGCAAGTTCAAAAAATAGACAACAAAGTTTTGATCACTTCGGTGATCGACAATCTGTTAAAAGGAGCGGCAGGTCAAGCCATCCAAAACATGAACCTGATGCATGGAATAGATGAAACAACAGGGTTGAATTTAAAATCTACATCATTTTAACTAAAAGATATAAGCCCATGAAAATAGCAATAATAGGTGCAGGAAACTTCGGCCTGTCAATAGCCAAAGGGCTATTGACAAACAAAGCAACCGCAAGTCTTTACCTCACTAAGAGGAACTCAGAAACATTAATCGAATATAATACTCATCAAAATGTATTTACTACTTCAGACAATAGAGATGCGGTAGCGAAATCGGACATCCTCATTTTTGCTGTTCAGCCAAGACATTTTCGTGATGTTTTATCAGATGTTAAAGTTGTGCTCAATGATAGCCATGTAGTTATTTCAGTAGTTACTGGTTTCAAAATAGCTGAGATGGAAGAGATCATTGGAGCGAATCGGTTCATCATCAGAGCCATGCCTAATACAGCTATCTCTGTCAGTAAATCCATGACTTGCATTTGCACCAATGAAAAAGGGAAGCAACGCGTAGATATTGCCTTAACCATATTTAACAGATTAGGAAATTCATTAGAAATAGCAGAAGAACAAATGCAAGCGGCCACGGTGATCTGCGCAAGTGGAATTGCCTTTTGGATGAGACTGATTCGAGCGACTACTCAAGGCGCCATACAGTTAGGATTTGAATCAAAAGAAGCATTGGAAATGTCCATGCAAACATGCCTGGGAGCGGCTAGCCTTTTGGTAGAATCAAACAATCACCCTGAACAAGAAATTGACCGCGTCACCACGCCAGGTGGATGTACAATAGAAGGGCTGAATGAAATGGAGTATCAAGGATTGAGTTCATCTCTGATTCATGGCTTGATCGCCTCATTCGATAAAATAAGTAACATTTCAAAAGGCTAAAAATGAAACTATTTGATGTTTACCCAAGATTCAACATTACACCCAAGTCTGCGCGAGGTGTATATGTTTATAATGAAAATGATCAACAGTACTTGGACTTATATGGAGGACATGGCGTCATTTCGATCGGGCATAGTCACCCAACTTATGTTGATAAAATCCAAAAACAACTTTCAAAAATAGGCTTCTACTCGAATTCGGTAGAAATGCCTATTCAAGATGAATTGGCTAACGAGTTAGGTAAACAATCTGGCTATCTAGATTATAACCTGTTCTTATGTAATAGTGGTGCAGAAGCAAATGAAAACGCACTAAAACTTGCTTCCTTTCATACAGGAAAGAGAAAAGTTATTGCGTTTAAAGGCAGTTTTCATGGGCGCACCGCAGCTGCACTTAATGTTACGGATAGCGCTCCTGCCTCTTCTTCAATCAGTCAAGATCAATTTCCTGTTGAATTTCTTGAATTGAATAACAGCGAACAATTAAAAACAGCCTTCCTCAAAGATGATATTTGTGCGGTAATTATTGAAGGCATCCAGGGAGTGGGAGGGTTGGATATACCAACACCAACATTTTTAAATCAGCTTTCAGAATCCTGTAAAGCAAACGGAGCTATACTCATATTGGATGAGATTCAAAGTGGATTTGGTAGAAGCGGGAAGTTCTTTGCCCACCAATCTGCTGACATCAAACCAGATCTAATCACAGTTGCCAAAGGCATGGGAAATGGCTTTCCAATAGCAGGGGTATTGATCAGCCCAGAAATAAAGGCTTCACATGGTATGCTAGGAACTACTTTCGGAGGAAATCATCTTGCCTGTGCGGCATCACTTGCTGTGCTCGAAGTGTTCTCAACTGAAAACCTCATAGAGAACGTTGAGCCTGTGAGTGACTACCTGGTCGAATCGTTGAAAAGTATTCCAGCTATTAAACAAATCAAGGGCAAAGGTCTGATGCTGGGCATAGATCTCGGCTTTCCTGTAAAAGAACTCAGATCCAAAATACTAAGTGAAGACTTCATTTTCACGGGAGCCTCAGCCAACCCAAATCTGTTAAGAATTCTCCCTCCACTTTGCATCACAACTGAGCAGATAACGCCTTTTATATCCTCATTAAAGAAGCACTTGTCATGAAAAAATTCACTAGCGTAAATGATATTGAAAATATAGAGATATGGGTCAAACAAGCTATTGATATCAAGGAAAACCCTTATGCACACAAACACCTTGGTAAAAATAAAACCTTGGGCTTACTATTTTTCAACCCTAGTCTTCGGACAAGGCTAAGTACTCAGAAAGCAGCACTTAATTTGGGTATGAATGTCATGGTCATGAACGTTAATGGCGATGGTTGGCAAATAGAATTACAGGATGGCGCCATCATGGATCAAGGCACACAAGAGCATGTCAAAGAAGCTGCGGCTGTCATCTCTCAATATTGTGATATCATTGGTGTACGTACATTTCCAACCCTAACAGATAAAGAAGCTGACTATGCAGATACGGTTATGAATAAATTTATAGCCAACGCTTCGGTTCCTATTGTTTCTTTAGAAAGTGCTGTATTGCACCCCTTACAATCATTTGCCGATGCGATTACTCTTGAAGAGCACAAGACCAAAAAGCGACCAAAAGTAGTATTGAGCTGGGCACCACACCCCAAGGCATTGCCACAAGCTGTCGCCAATTCCTTTGCTGAATGGATCTCAAAAATGGATGTTGATTTAGTGATCACCAACCCTAAAGGCTTCGATCTATCTGCTCAGTATGCTGATGGCATCAAAGTAACACATAATCAGGAGGAAGCCTTTCAAGGAGCTGATTTTGTTTATGCCAAAAACTGGTCTTCATACAACAAGTATGGGCAAATAGGGACCGACTTTAGCGGATGGATAATAGACGAATCCAAAATGAAATTGACCAATAAGGCCAAATTTATGCACTGTCTGCCTGTGAGGAGAAATGTGGTAGTTACTGATGAAATTATAGACTCAGATGCCTCACTAGTGATCGAGCAGGCCAATAATAGAACCTTTGCAGCTCAAACTGTATTAATTAATATGTTGAAAAATGAAGGATAAATTACTTGTAGTCAAAATAGGAGGCAACGTCATCAATGATGAAGCCAAGCTATCATCATTCTTGAAAGGCTTTGATTCTCTAAGTCATCCCAAAATACTGATACATGGCGGGGGTAAATTAGCCACAAACCTCAGTGAAAGACTTGGTATTGCCACGCAAATCACTGAAGGGAGAAGAATCACTTCTGATGAAGATATTGAAGTGGTCACGATGGTTTATGCTGGATTGATCAGTAAGCAAATCACAGCAAAACTGCAATCACTAGGGTGCAATGCCATTGGGCTATCTGGCGGAGATGCCAACTGTATCATGGCTGTCAAACGGCCTGCAACTCCTATAGACTTTGGGTGGGTGGGCGATGTGAAAGAGGTAAACGTGGAAGCCGTTCAGCTCTTTTTATCTAACGGAGTCACTCCTGTTTTTTCCGCCATTTGTCATGATGGAAACGGTCAGCTACTCAATACCAATGCCGACACAATAGCGGCTGATATAGCCATCGCTATGAGCACACAATATAGCGTAGAGTTGATCTATTGTTTCGAGAAAAAAGGTGTTTTGAAAGATGTAAACAATGAAAATTCCGTCATAGATACGATAACTCTTGACACATATGAACAAATGAAAAGTAATGGCCTGATAAGCGATGGAATGTTGCCTAAACTCAAGAACTGTTTTTATGCGATTGATCATAATGTGTCCCAAGTAAAGATCGGTGATCAACACTTGCTGGATAATCTAGAATCCATCCACACTACTATAATGAAATGATGATGAAAATAGAACACTTATATGAAGAAGCTATCGGTCTATTAAAGTTACTGATCCAAACGTCATCATTTTCTGGAGAGGAACACGAAACAGGTGATAAGATAGAAAACTGGTTGTCGAATCAAGGAATAGCAACACAAAGAAGCAATAACAATGTTTGGGCTATCAATAAATTCTTTGACGAACAAAAGCCCACTATACTCCTAAATTCACACCATGATACTATCAAGCCAAATAAAAATTATACCAATGACCCATTCGATCCAATTGTAAAGGATGGGAAACTGTTTGGTTTGGGGAGTAATGATGCTGGGGGTTGTTTAGTTTCCCTAATCGCTCTTTTTACCCACTATTATAATGATGAAAATTTAAGCTACAACCTCATCATAGCTGCCACAGGCGAAGAAGAAAATTCTGGGGACAATGGTTTGAGGAGCCTTTTACCGTTGCTTCCAAATATAGACTTTGCGTTAGTGGGAGAGCCCACTGAGATGAACTTGGCGATAAGTGAAAAAGGATTGTTGGTGATCGATGGCTATGCCAGTGGCGTGTCTGGACATGCTGCGCATGACAATACGGTAAATGCAATTTACGAAGCCACGAAGGACATCAATTGGATCAAAGATTACCAATTTCCAATCGCATCCCAAACATTGGGAAAAGTGAAGATGAGCGTCACACAAATCAATGCCGGAGACCAGCACAACGTCATTCCCGCTGCTTGCCATTTTGTGGTAGATGTGAGAATCAATGATGCTTATACCAATCGAGAAGTTTTTGAGATGATCGATCAAAATACTTCAAGTAAAATGGTAGCGAGATCATTCAAACACAACTCGTCATCAATATCAGTAGATCACATCCTGGTGCAAAGTGGTGCTAAACTTGGAAGAGAAACCTATGGATCTCCTACGATGTCTGATCAGACTGCATTAACATGCCCCTCTTTGAAAATGGGACCAGGGGTATCCAGTAGATCACATACTGCCGATGAGTACATCAAGCTTGAGGAAATTAAAGAAGGTATTGACCTTTATATTAAATTATTTGAATCGATACTATTAAAATAGATAGATATGAAACTTTGGGAAAAAGGATATACAACTGATAATGTAGTAGAAAAATTTACTGTTGGAAATGACCGTATTTTAGACTTAAAGCTTGCCAAATATGATATCAAAGGAAATATTGCTCATGCAAAAATGCTAGAGAGCATTGGTATCTTGACTTCAGAAGAGCTAGCTGCAATAGTGACCGAACTCAATAACTTGATGCGTTCAGTTAAAGACGGATCTTTTATGATTGAGGAACAATTCGAGGATGTACATAGTAAGATTGAGTTTGAACTGGTCAAGAAAATCGGAGATGCTGGCAAAAAAATTCATACTGCCCGTTCAAGAAATGACCAAGTTTTGGTGGATCTGCACCTCTATACCAAAGATGAAATTGGGTTGATCAAGCAACTCACCAAAACTCTTTTTGACACCTTAATGAAGCTCAGTGAATCCCACAAAGAAGTGCTACTTCCAGGATATACCCATACTCAAGTAGCGATGCCTTCCTCATTTGGTCTTTGGTTTTCTGCCTACGCAGAGTCCTTGATAGATGATGTGATTATGCTCAATGCTGCCTTAAAAATAAGTGATCAGAACCCGCTGGGCTCAGCCGCTGGTTATGGCAGTTCTTTTCCAATCAACCGTACGATGACGACTGATCTTCTCAACTTTGACACAATGAAATACAATGTAGTAGCAGCTCAGATGAGCAGAGGAAAATTGGAAAAATCAACTGCGTTTGCACTAGCCTCTGTAGCTGGTACATTGTCCAAATTTTCGGCAGATGTATGTTTGTTTATGAGTCAAAATTTTGACTTTATTGGTTTCCCAAAAGAACTCACGACAGGCTCTAGCATCATGCCGCACAAACAAAACCCTGACGTCTTTGAGCTAATCAGAGCCAAATGCAACAAAATTCAGAACCTGCCTACAGAAATCATGATGATCACGAACAACCTGACAAGTGGATATCATAGAGATTTACAACTAATCAAGGAAAGCTTTATCGGAGGCATAGATGAGTTAAAAGACATACTCGAAGTTTGCAACTTCATGTTGCAACACATCATCATAAAAAACAATATCGTAGATAATGACATTTACAAATACATGTACAGTGTAGAAGAAGTCAACACACTTGTGCTTAGTGGAATGTCTTTCAGAGATGCATACAAACAGCTAGGAAAAGAAATTCTGAAAGGTGAATTTGAGCCTAAAAAAATAGTGAATCACACACATGAGGGAAGCATAGGTAATCTTTGCCTAGACGAAATAAATCAGAAGTTTATAAAGGCTTTTGGATGAGGGAAAACTAAGACCCAAATAGTTTGAATCCCCAATGCACCAAGTAGGCGACAAGGCCAGTGGTGGCATAATATTGCAGCACTTTCTTCCTATTCTGTACATCTTCCCACCACAGCATAATCACTGGATTGATAAACCCAATCACGGTGAAAATCAGGCATGTGACAGCAATATAAAGCGCAAGCGTTTCCCAGTAGTTGATCATCAATCCTCCAAGTAATATTCTACCGTTGTTACTACCCTAATTTTCTTTTTGTGAGGGCTGTTGAAATCGCGATCGTTGATTGAAAACAAACCCTGATTGGCTTGCCTGATTTTACCAACCTTTGATCCTGAATCTTGTGCAAACTTAGTTGCAGACTGTCGTGCATTGATCGTTGCCTCCTCGATCATTTCTGGTTTAATTTGATTGAGATCTGTATATAAATATTGCACCTTACTTTCATAATAATTCTCGTCAGCAAGTATAATGCCTTGACCGATCAAGGTGGATAAATTGCCAAGTGCATCCACCAATTGACCTACTTTTGTTGTCCTCACAGTCAGCTTCCCTTTGCCCAGATATCTGTACTTCCTCTGTTGTGCATTTCCATAATATTGAGATGCTTGAAAATCAGTGATGCTTTGCGTACCTACACTCACTTCAGTATCGTCAAACCCTCTTTCCTTTAAAAATGCTTTTATTATGAAAGTGTTAGTTTCTAATTCAGATTGCAGCGCGTTAAGATCGTTAGAGGCTTCTGAAAAAGATATTGGCCAAATAGCCAAATTTGCATCTACTTCTCTTTCTGCCAAACCTTTTACGGTGACATATCTGTCAAGTGCTTTCGTCTTGAAGATGCCATTGCCGATGAAATACCCCGCAAGTGATAAGCCTATTGTAATGAGAATAGCGGGCAAGAAATTTTCTGATTTCATAGTGAATGATTTACTAATCCAATGTACAAAAGTCGAACCAATTATGAGTGCTGATTTCAATTTAGAAGAGCAAACAACATGAGCGGTGCAATTCTAATGGAAAATAAACTACATGTGGTATACTCAGTTGTTAGCTGTTATTTGCAAACAATATGCCTTAACGAACATTTTATGTCTCGAACCACTTTAATCATATTCCTCACCATCTGCATTTCATGCACTAACTCTGAGAAAACAAGTTCTGAATTTGAGCAAAAATTTGACAACATATTGATTGATCATATGGTCAATCGCGATTTGGCTTTTTTTCACCAAGTTGAATTTTACCCAAATATTGGAGACACAACTGTAGAGGAACTCAATCATTTGGGAGCGTGGGCTATTCACACATATAAGGTGAACCCATCGGAAATTATTGACATCAAGAAAGAATTCGATCTAGGGAATAAATCATTCACGACTGATTCAACATCAAATTGTATTAATTGTCCAAGGCAATTTGACTGTGACAAGGCAGAATCAACCACCCCTTCATTTTACTTCCTCATGGAGAAATTGAAAATCGAAGCAACATTTTTGCCTGATGACTTTCAGATATTCCTGCTTGAGTCAAAAAAAGGGGAATTCTTGCCACGTGCTAGTTTGACATTGGACTGGTGTGATGAGACAGAATGGAGACACGGCTACACTAAAGGAGTTGTAATAAATGAATCCTATGGACTTGCAGCTTTTTGGATAACTGCGTGGTAAAACAACAGCTAACATTGCATAGAAACGCATGCCTTTACTCATACTTCATCAAGCGGGTGCGGCTTGTCCGTATCTTCTGTGTTTTGAGTTTCATGGGTAGCTGAGAAGGTCTCTATGGAGCTGGTTTTTGTGGTTAGCCTGCACGCAGGTTTCGGCTCGCAGTGCGCAGAAAGGTTGTCGCTAATCTCTCTGCAACTTGGAAGGAAACACAGAAAATACTACTTTCATCACCATTAAGCACCGAATAGGCACAGCGTTCTATACGGGCGTTGTGTGCAATGCCTAGTATTTTAAACTTATTTAATCTCAAGTTTGGCGAAACCAACAGTTTTTCGATAAACATCAGGCGAAACACCAACTTTTTTCTTAAATAATCGACTAAAGTAGAACTCATCAGGATAACCTAGAAGTGCACTTACTTGCTTCACTGACTTAGAGGTTAAATACAGTTCACGTTTTGCTTCAATCACCACCCGGTTAGAAATCAGTTCAGTGAGCGTTTTACCAAGATTCTTCTTGGTAATTCTACCTAGGGTTTTGGCAGAGACACAAAGTATATCTGCATACTTTTGAGGAGTATTAACTGCACAAAAATTATTTTCAATGGCATCCAATAATTTTTGAATCATTTCTGTCCGATCTGCTGTAGGATCGGGTTCATTATCATTTTCAAAATTCCTTTTTTGCCGTACAGCCTCTATCAAAAAAATCTTTAAGTAAGCAACCAATACCTCATGTTGAGCGATTTTATTCTTGGTCAGTTCCAGCGATATCTGATGGAAAAGATTGAGGAAAATACTTTCTTCAGACAGTCTAAAATAAGGCGCCTGATGGAAGTTATGAAATAATACTCCCTCTGTCTCTATTTCATTTTGATGCCTATAGGTACAGAAAAAATCCGGATGAAAATTAAGCATCCAACCAGTGCACTCGACATCAGACGTGATCATGAATGGCTGGTATGGAGAAAGACAGATCATCGCTCCTTCACTCAGAATGTATTCAGATAAGCCCACCTTCAAAGTCGGCTCACCTTTCTGCATAAGAATCAGAGAATAGTAGTTTCTCCTTTGTAAATGATCGAAGTGGTCCAGATCTTTAAATGCATAGACCTTAAAAGCCAATTCGCTGGTTTGTTGGTCAATGATCGTATGTGTAACAGTTCTATTCACCATGAAAAGTTGAAAGTAATTTAAGATACTCTGACAAACTTATTTTATAATATTGGAAAATAGATTCAGACCATCCAACTCAAATTAGGATGGTCCGAATCTACAACTAATTGGCTTTTTTACACTTATTTTGAAGCCAATATGTCAAAGGTCTGAATAGCTGAAGTTTCGAAACCTTCCAAAATCACAGGTGCATTCTCCATAAGTGTTGCCGCAATTTGCCCATTGAGATGTGAATCTCTTCCTGAATCATCTGTAAATGTGTCAAAAATGACGTAAGTCCCTTCGCTCATTTTGGCTGCATACCAAGAGACTGTATTAGGCTCATTTTTAACCAGCTTTTCTCCTTCATAAAGGAAGTTTTCCACATCAGATGATTTATCTGCTTTTGCTTTCATTATTACCAAAAGCCCTTTTTTCTCCTCTCCGGTCTTCTTATTGTTTGCCAGTAGATCTATCGTTTGAATATCCGTTTCAGCATTAAAATCATTGAGCAGCTCTCCAGCATTTGCCATTAGTGCTTCAGCTACTTTTCCAGAAAGGTGCGTTTGCCTCCCCTCCTCTTTACTAAAAGTGTCAAATATTCCAAAGGTATTATTGTCGATCTGGAAGGCGTACCAGTACTCAGTTTGAGGCTCTTCGTTTACCAATTTCAACGCACTGTTTAGAAACTGCTTAACTGCCTCTTCTTTCCCTGATTTTGCTTTAAGTAATACCAATAGCCCGATTGTTTCTTTTTTAACTGTTTCCATGTTATCTTTTTTTGTTTGTGAAAATGTTAGCGTTGAAATTGTCATTAAGATGGTCAGTCCAATGATTGATAGCTTGTTTTTGGTTCCTTTCATTTTTTTGTGGGTTTGTTACAATACAAAATTGAAGAAATCAGTGGGGCCAAAGAATGGATAGATGGTAATAAAGCATGGACATTTTTCCATCTTGGAAAAAATTAATGCTCATAGAATGGTATAGACACGCCTGCCTTTGTTCACTATTGTTAGATTCATATCCGCTTTCAGTGTCTGGAGTTTCCTAGCTTCTTAAGTAGGTCTCCCTGAAGCCAGTTCCTGTGGTTGACCTGCACACAAATTTCGGCAGATGTCCACGTAGAAAAAATATCGCTAAAGTCTCTGTAACTTGGTTCGAGACACGGAAAATACTAATTTCATCACCATTAAGCTCATGATAGGCATAGTGTTCTATAAAGGCATTAGCAACAATTTGGCAACTCTGATGTAATTAAGAAAACTTCACAACTACTTGATACTAAAAACACGCAATCACAACTACCTATATTCATTTAAATACGACTATCATCATAGCGAATTATGTAAGTTAGAATCAAGGCAACTCTTTGAGGTAGAAGAAAAGAATAACTTACTATTTTCAAACATCAAAATTGATCCTTCGATCAGTCCTTTTATTAAAAATAGGCTGGAGATCATTTCATCCTCAGAAAATTATTCCGAGCTATTAAAAAACGTCAATAAAGAAGATATTCATATTGAGGGATTTAAAATTGAATATCTGATTTTAGATGGTGATCCTACAGATTTCACCCAAAGGCGTGAAAAGTTAAAAGATGTCGGATATTGCATAGATGGTATACCCGATTATGATACCCCATCGATAACTTACGCTATCTGCAATTATCAAAATGATTGGTATTTCGGTATTTTAAAAAAACCAAATGCAGACTGGCGTAAACACAAGAAAAAACCTCACTCATTTAGCAATTCAATAAGCATGAATATTGCGAAGACTCTTGTTAGTATAGCATCTATAGGAAACAAAACAAATGAGTTGTTAGATGCATGTTGTGGTGTTGGTACAGTGATGTTAGAAGCATGTTTTTCGGAGTTCAAGATAGAAGGTTGTGACATTAACACAAATGCTTGTAAACACACGAGAAAAAATCTTGAACATTATAACTATACAGCTAATGTATATTGCTCAGATATTAAAGATCTAGACAAAAAATACGATTCAATTATTATTGACCTTCCGTACAATTTATACTCCTATTCCAATGACTCAATTACGTTAAATATTATAGAATCAACAGTGAAATTAACCGAACGGATAGTTATTGTCTCTATTTCAGATATTGAACCCGTAATCGAAAAATTAGGACTAAAAATTACTGATTCCTGCACCGTTGAGAAAAGGGGAAAATCAAAATTCACAAGGAATATATGGGTTTGCGAGAAAAAAGGTGATTCGAACTGAGATAAATAGAATCATAAAACATGAGACTACCCTACTTCTGTGGGATGATACATACTTAGGAATATTGATTAAGCAGTCAAATCGCAGATTTGACTATTTGGGAAACAGATACTAACTTGTTTCTTAAACGTAAGTCTTAAGTAGTAGGCGTTAGATATAATTATGACAACAACATCATGAAAAAACTGATCAAATTAATATTCCCCTTATTAATAATAATTGCTCCTCTAATCTCAGTGAATGCTCAAAAAGTAGAAAAATCCGTTCCCATATTCAAAAATGGAGAGGCCCAAATTGTTCCTGCTTTTGAAAATCAAAAAAAATGGATAAGACATGATTTATGGGTTGAAGCAGAGTTTGATACTGATGGCGATGGGAAATTAGATAGAATGCATGTAGCCGTGACTAGGCCTGAACAGACAGAGACAGAAGGGCTTAAATTGCCAATAGTATATGTTTCTAGCCCCTATTTTGCTGGCGTGGCATCAAATGTAGATGGTTTATTTTGGGATGTAAAGCATGAACTTGGAGTAGTCGCAAAAAGACGTGTACATCCAGAGGTTGTTAGAACTGGCGAGAGACCCATTATTTCAAATTCTCATATAAAAACTTGGGTGGCAAGAGGATATATTGTGGTGCACTCCTCTTCTCCTGGAACTGGACTTTCTCAAGGATCGCCTACGGTTGGTGGTGACAACGAGTCATTGGCTCCTAAAGCTGTAATTGATTGGTTATGCGGACGAATACCTGGTTACACTTCCATAGATGGCAATGAAGAAGTAAAGGCATTCTGGTCTACCGGAAAAGTAGGAATGACAGGAACATCTTACAATGGAACCATTCCTTTGGCCGCTGCAACAACCGGAGTTGCTGGACTTGAAGCAATAATACCTATTGCCCCCAATACTTCTTATTATCATTATTATCGATCAAATGGATTAGTGAGGTCTCCGGGAGGATATTTAGGTGAAGATATTGATGTGCTATATGATTTCATCCATAGTGGTGATGAATCAAAACGTGCTTATAATAATGCCACAGTCAGAGACACGGAAATGAAGAATGGCATGGACAGGATTACTGGTGATTATAATGACTTCTGGGCTGGTCGCGATTATTTAAATGATATGAAACCTATGAAAGCCGCATTATTGATGTCACATGGGTTTAACGATTGGAATGTGATGACAGAACATAGTTATAGAATTTATGAGGCTGCGAAGGCCAAAGGATTGCCCTCACAAATATATTATCATCAAAATGGACATGGTGGCCCTCCCCCAATGAAGATTATGAACAGGTGGTTTACGCGCTACTTACATGGCGTAAGTAATGGGGTAGAAAATGATGCTCGAGCATGGATTGTACGAGAAAATGACAAAAGAGAAAATCCTACTGCCTACAAGGAATATCCGAATCCTGAATCATCAGATGTCACTCTTTATCTAAACTCTGGTGCTCCTTCAAAAGGAAATTTGAGTACCAGAAAATTCAAAAATCAAGGAACAGAAAAACTTGTTGACAATTATTCTTTTTCAGGTGCTTCATTGGCTCAGGCCGAGATTACTAATCATAGGTTGATTTATGTAACACCTACACTATCTAAAGATATTCATATC
This sequence comes from Cyclobacteriaceae bacterium, assembly GCA_034112085.1. Lineage (GTDB taxonomy): Bacteria > Bacteroidota > Bacteroidia > Cytophagales > Cyclobacteriaceae > JAWUWD01. Next base: position 55,478 of record JAWUWD010000030.1, on the reverse strand, counting down.
TCTGGTACTGCAGAAATTACTGTTAAGATCTCATGTAGTAAACCTGCTGCTAACCTTTCCGTTTGGTTAGTCTCATTACCATGGACTGAGGGCAGAAAGCCCAAGATTACAGATAATATCATCACGCGCGGCTGGGCAGATCCTCAAAATCATAGTTCATTAACAAAAAGTGAATCTCTGGTTCCTGGAGAATTCTATGAAGTTACTTTTAACTTAATGCCTGACGATCAAATGATTCCCAAAGGTCAACAAATCGGCCTGATGATCTTTTCAAGTGATAAGGAATTCACGCTTTGGCCTACTCCCGGAACAGAACTTATCATTGATTTAGACGGAACGACTATCAACTTGCCCATTGTGGGAGGCATTGAAGCATTCAACAGTGCTATAAAATAACTTTCACCAACATCAGATAAAGTGTAGTGCCTTGCACGGCACTACTCTCTGTATAGAATTTTAACAATTTTAAGAATTAAACATGGCTAGCATGATCTCTTTTGGAGCTATTTCTCTTCTAATAGTTTGGCTCTTGATAGTAAATCAGAAAAATTATTGGGGTGACCATAAAGCGGTTATTTTAGGTTTAAAACTAGAAGTTGTCATCTGTTTAATATGTCTTGGATTATCGTATACATCCATTGAGCTGCAAAAAGAGAAAGTCAAAAGTCATATAGAATTTGAAATTGGCAGCTTAGACGAAATTAGCATTGAACAAATCAATTCTATTGACAGAGGCATGGCTGGTCGGTGGGACATCGTATCAAAAAGCAATGGGAAGATTCTCAAAAACATAGCCATCTATTTAATACCTCTGTCACTTTTCTTTTTTACTGGTAGTTTAAAAAGAAGACTTGTTTTATTTTTCATTTATTCACAAGGTTATGTGCTTACTGAGAGCTTGACTGGGTTGGCGAAAGGGTTAGTTGAAAGGTATAGACCTTTTGCATATATGACACATATAGATATTAAAAAACTAAGTATCAAAGCACAAGGGAAATTCTTGGAAGATATTGTTGATTATGATATTCGAAACTCCTTTTTCTCTGGAGATGCAAGTATTATAGCATTTGGCTTGGTGTTTTTTGCAATGAGCTACAGTACATTTTATAAACAGAGTAAGTTCAAAACTGTAGTTTGGTCAATAGCCATTATTGGAACTATTCTTGGGTGCTACTTTCGAACTTTATCTGGAAAACACTTCCCAACTGATGTTTTGCTTGGAGGACTAGTTGGAGCTGCTATTGCTTATGGAATTATAAGAATTCACAAAAACGTACCTAATTCCGTTGAATTAAAAGAATAGCTTGTGCAAAGTGGTATAGAAACGCATACCTTTCCTTACACTTCAATAAGTAAGTACAGTTCGTTTGTGCCTTCTACTTTTTCAGTTTAAAGTTACAAATAGAAGGCTCTAAAAGCTATCATAAGTATTTCTATTTGTAACTTTAACCTCTTGATAGGTAGACAACACTAACAAGAAAGGTATTAGATCAAAATTTAATTTAAAAACCAATGAGTAAAGAGGTTAAAGAGACAAAGAAAGTGGTGAAAAAAAACAGTTATGAAACACTTAGAGCTTTGTATTATTCCGGTAAAGTGAAGCCTTCATTAAATAAAATTCTTGTTGAATTAGAAAATGATTCTAAGAACTTAGATCTCACTCTTTTGGCTTGTCAGAGCTTGGTAAGAACTAAGAATTTTGATGAGCTATCTTCTCAAGCTGATGCTGCCATTAAATTGGCTCCTAAAACTGCCGGAGGGTATTATTACAAGGGAGTGGCCCTTCAACACTCCAAAGGAAAAGAGCAAGAAGCTCTAAAAAATTATAATGAAGCATTAACTATAGATCCAGAAAACACTGTTTACCTCAAAAGTAAGGCTGCCACTCATCTTTTGCTTTATACAGATTATCATTTACCTATAAAGTTTGCTGAAAAGCATAGGGTTAAAGCTGAAGAGAGTCTAAAACAGATTATTAAACTGGTAGAGGAAAAAGAGAATCCAGGTTATATGGATTATTTAACTACTGGTGATGTAAGCACTATGATTGGTCAAAGCCTAGATGCAAAGATGTATTTCATCAAAGCTGTAAATGCCTTTGAATCCTCTGATGAGACTTTAAAAGATTTGAATATATATAAAGACATCATTAAGGCTCAAAAAGCTTGTGTAAAGCTGATGGAGAAATTCACAGAATAATTTCCAATAAGAGTTTTTTGACAATCAAATGTCACAGACGGGTGTTATCTGTGCGTTGTCAACAAAGCCTCAAAGTAATCTCGTCTGCGCATGGTAGGGAATAATTACCTACATTATAGTAAATGGAAAATTTAACAGACATATTAAATCTTGATTCTGACGCCACGCTAAAAGAGTTCAGAAAAGGAGATATACTCCAGCTAGCAGGCGACTCAAAGGCTTCAACTTTTTACGTTAAGAAAGGGCTACTAAGAAGTTACCTTATTGACAGTAAGGGAAAAGAGCATATTTTTATGTTTGCTCCCGAAAACTGGATCATTGCCGATGTAGAAGCACTAGAGTTTAATGAACCTGTTCAGCTCTATATTGATTGCTTAGAAGAAACTGAGGTTATTGTTTTTAACAAAGATTGCCTATTCAAAGCTGACTTGCCTAAAGAAAAAATGGTAGAGAATGCCCAACTATTATACAGGAGGATGGGAAAACTGCAACGAAGAGTTCTCATGCTCATGGGGTCGCCAGCAATAGATCGCTACACCTACTTTTTAAACACCTACCCCGAATTGCCAAATCGTGTTCCCCAACGGATGATCGCCTCATATTTGGGAATAACTCCACAGGCCCTAAGTACCATTAGAGGACAAATAACTCGTTCAAAATAATTCCTAAACATCCCCATTTGTTAATCTAGGTGAATGCATTTGACTTTCTTTCTTTAGACATTTGCGTATAACAAAATCTAAAAAAATGAAAACAACAAATTATTTATTGGCATTAGCCTTTACAGTATCAAGTCTTGGATTGTTTGCGCAAAAACAAAAAGTGAACATAGAAAAATCAACAATTAATTGGTTAGGTAAAAAAATTGGTGGGCAGCATGAGGGTTTAATCGAGCTGGAAAGTGGATTATTAGAAGAAATATCTGGTAAAATTGTATCCGGTTCTTTCGTAATTGATATGAAGAGCCTCACCAATACCGACCTCACAGACCCAGACTATAATCAGAAATTAGTGGGGCATTTAAAATCTGAGGATTTCTTTGGAGTTGAAAAATTTCCAACAGCAACACTTAAAATTACAAAAGCTACAAAATATTCAAATGGAAGAGCTTCCGTGACAGGAGATTTAACAATTAAAGGTAAAACAGAGACTATTGCTTTTGATATTGTTAAAAAAGAAAACAACTATACGGCAAAAATAGAAGTTGATCGTTCAAAATTTGACGTAAAATATGGTTCAACTTCATTCTTCGATGATCTTGGAGACAAAGTTATTGATGATATATTTATCTTAAATATTAAATTACTTGTTAACTAAAAAAACATAATTATGGATAAAGGACAAGTAGCGGGCAAAGCACCGCAAATGGAACCATTAGAAGAAGGAAAAACGTACGCATGGTGCGCATGTGGCAAATCAGAAAATCAACCTTGGTGCAATGGTGCACATGCTGGAAGTGAAATTACACCTATAGTTTTTAAAGCAGAAGAATCAAAAACTGCTGCCATGTGCATGTGCAAACAATCGAAGAATCCTCCATATTGTGACGGGTCACACATGAGTTTATAAATCGTAAAAGACAACGCTCTTCTTAGTGCGTTGTCTTTTACTTACAACAACCACTTTCAGTTGGAACTGTAGATCAAATAACTCGTTCAAAATAATTCCTAAACATCCCCATTTGTTAATCTAGGTGAATGCTCAGCTAAAATTGGCCCTTTAAATTTGTAGTGAATAAACCAATGAATTATTAATCACTAAATAAATTAAAATGACAAATTTAGAAAGAGCAAAAGACCTTTACAATCAAGTGGGTCAAGGACAATTAATGCAAGCCTTTGAAACTTATTATGCTGAAAATGTGGTGATGGAAGAGCCTAAAGGTACAAGAGAGGGCAAGGATGCCTGTAGAGTATCCGAAGAAGAATTCCTCTCAAGTGTAGAGGCTTTTCACGGAATGGAAATAAAGGCAATCGCTGAAGATAGCCCCAATGGAAAAGTCCTTATAGAGGTTTCGATGGACTTGACTTTCAAAGGAGGTAGTCGCATGTCTATGGAACAAGTTGCTTCACAGAAATGGGAAAATGGACAAATCGTTCATGAAAGATTTTACTATAACGCTGGATAAGTTATTAGGAAATGGATTCAGCTGAATCCATTTCCATAATAATACACAAACGATTGAAGAGGTATTTACAATTGCTGATTTTAAGTCTTAAATTATACATACGAAAAAGCTGAAAGAACCATTCAACAAATGTCTCAATGAGATTTTAAATGACTTTATCAATGAATAAAATAACCAATATAGAACCACTTGGATTTCCCTGGAAAACCCAAGATCCATTTTTATTTTGTGCCTATCATAGAGATGAATACCCAAAAGGAAATGATAAAATGGGGATTGACTTTGAAGATTTAAAAGGCAGGAATATTGGTCAGGACTTTACCATAAAAGATGGCTGGAGGATGTATCACGGTAGCAATATGCCTGGGTTCCCTTATCATCCTCATAGAGGTTTTGAAACGATCACTATCAACAAAGAAGGAGTAGTTGATCATTCGGATTCTTTGGGAGCTTCTGGCCGATTTATGGACGGTGATGTACAATGGATGACGGCAGGCAAGGGCATTCAGCATTCTGAAATGTTTCCTCTACTCAATGAGGGTAAGGGAAATCCATTAGAAATATTTCAGATTTGGCTTAACCTGCCGAAGGTATCAAAAATGGTAGATCCACATTTCAAAATGTTGTGGAATGAGGATATCCCTATAATTGATCATAAAGACGAATCAGATAGAACAACAACCGTTCAAGTGATAGCAGGAAAGATTAACGAGGTGACTGCTTTAGACCCTACACCTGATTCATGGGCCGCAAGTTCTGACAATGCTGTGGGTGTTTATACAGTGAAGATGCAACCCAATGCAGAATGGATCTTGCCAAAAACAAGGCATGAGGCCAGTCGTTCTATCTTCTTTTATAAGGGAGCTAATATTGAAGTGGAAGGACAAGCGATTGCTTCAAATCACATCATAGAAGCACTGGCGGGAGAAGATATCATGATTAAAAATGGTGATTCTGAAGCCTGCTTTTTAATCCTTGAAGGGAAACCTATTGGAGAGCCAGTTGTACAACACGGCCCCTTTGTGATGAATACACACGAAGAGATCAACGAGACTATGCGAGAGTATGGCAAAACACAGTTTGGAGGCTGGCCTTGGGATGAAAGAGAAGTAGCACACGCCAGAGGTAAAGGAAGGTTTGCATTGCACAGCAATGGAAAAGAAGAAATTAAATAAGCCCTAATAAAATTAGTTTAAAATAAGCATCAGAATAGCCGGGCTGAATTTTACAGAAATTCAGCCTACGCTTGAAATACCATTGGATTCAAACCTTATAGATAAAGTCGACTTACATCGAGAGCTACTGCTCATTGATAAACTGCTGTATTTCATCCTTCGAAATAAAGTTATTTAATTTTTGTGTAATATTTTCCTTAAAGCCTGCTACTAAGGAAGTACAGGATCTAGAACAGCTTAAATTTTTAAGAAAATAGAAAACATGAAAAAATTAAATCAGACTTTTAAAAGAATGCAAGTTATAAGTAGTGTGATATGGGCTATTACACTCATCGTTTGTTCTCAAATATTGGGTGAATCATATAAAGAGATTAGCCTTATACTCATCTGCGGATTCTTTATTCAATTATTACTTATTAAATCCTCAAAAAATGGTTTGGAAAGCGCTGAGAAACAAAAATCATCACTTCTAAGTTAGAAGTGATGATTTTTTATAATTTAAACTTGTCTTACTTTATCGAAAAGTAATTGGGCACTAAGCTCTTAATCTTATCTAAGGTTTCGGTTACAGTGAGTTCGCTCATCCCTCCTGATGCATTTGCGTGTCCACCGCCATTAAAGTGTTCTGCGGCCATTACATTCACCGGGTTTTCTTCACCTTTCGAACGGAAAGATATCTTCATAATGCCATCTCTTTCTGAAAACACAATTGCCGCCTTCATTCCTTTAATAGACAAGGCTTGGTTGGCCAAGTTGTCGGTATCACCTTTTTGGTAATTGTATTTCGCTAATTCTTCTTTAGACAATGAAATAACGGACACCATGTAGTCTTCCATAATCTCCAACTTCTCGCACATAGCATAACCTTGCAAACGCAAACGACTCGCGGTGTTGTTATCTCCTAGCGCTTCATGAACCAAGTGATGGGCTACGCCTCCGGCTAATAACTTTGCCAATACTTCGTGCGTACGTGGTCTTGTCGAAGGAAATCTAAAACTACCTGTATCCGTCAATATCCCGAGATACAAAGGTGTTCCGATTTTTTGATCGAGTAAAGCGCCATTGCCGGACTGTTCGATTAACTCAACAATCAATTCTGAGGTAGAAGAAGCAGTAGTTTCTGACACTGTTAACGTTGGAAATTCTTCAGGATTTAAGTGATGGTCAATCATCACAGTTTTACAAATTACCGCTTCTAACAAGGCTTGCATATCAGGCCCAATACGATTGGTAGCATTGTAGTCCAAACAAAACACTAAATCAGCTTTTTCAAAAGCAGTAGTGACAGCCTCTGGTTGGTCCGTCATTAAAAGAAAGGTCGAAGTGTCTAGCCAATGCAGAAAACTGGGCGCTGCATCAGGATGACATACCGTAGCGGTTTTACCCAGCTTTTCAATAAAATGTAATAGTCCTAATGAGCTACCTATTGAATCACCGTCAGCAGATTTATGAGAAGTGATAACAATGTTTGAAGCCGCTTTTATTTCCGCTTCTATTTGTTCGTATATATTCATTCTAATATTATGGTTTTTAAGTCAATAATCTCGGAGCAAGCTTAAAAAGGCATTTTCTGTCTATCTTTTTTTTAATAAAACCCCCTAGAGGGCGCCTTCTCTGATCAATTGGATCGAATCCATTCGAATTTGTGCATTACCAATCAATGATGTAAGTACGCTTTTCTCTTCTAGTGCTGTGCGAATTTCATCAGGTCTAATCCCTTTATTTCGTTTATATAATGAAGCCAAACGACCAATCTCATGATCCAATGTCTGATTCAAATGTTCGAGGCCTATATCTATTTGTTCGAGTCTCAGTTGTACCGCTATTTCTGTAGCCGTACTCACCATGTCTGGAATTATGGTGTCTACCACTGTTTCATTTCCAATGAGGTCATCTATTTTTCCAGGAATCAATTGCTTGTTGAATAAGTCTACCGGATAGTCTCCAGTGACCTCTTCTCCTGAATGGTTTACCACCACCCGCATTGGGGTACTTGGCAGAAAACGATCGACATTAATTCCTTTTCTCCCGGCTGATTCAAGTACAAAAATCACTTCCAATAAAACACCCTTTTCTTCTGTTCCTTTCAACACGCCAAAACTAGCGCCTCCTGTACCTAAGCTGAGTACCATGTCCAAAGCTCCGGTCACCATCGGGTGATCCCAACTAATGAAGCTTACATCTTCTCTGCTCAAGGCGCGCTTTCGGTCGAAGGTGACTGATATACCCGCATCAGGAATAGATGGGAACGCCTCTCTGTTTGTTCGTGCCGGATGTAGCAAATAAGTTCTTGGTGCCAAATCCTCCATTTCAATTCCAAAGTGTTCGAATACTTTGGTCATATAAATCTCAAGCCCTAAGTCTTGGTCAGCTTCTTTAATTTTCGCCACTAATTGTTCAGCCACCAATGGTCTGAATGAGTTCATTTCAAGTAGCCTGTCACGCCCATTGGCTAATGTTTGCTTCAGGGCTTTTTGGTATACAGCTGTGTCAGTAATTAGCGCATCTAGCTTCGTGCTTATATCAGCTGAAGAAGCGGCTAAAGCCGTCTCTACCAAACGGTCGCTGAATAGCTGCCCTATCTGGTTTCCACCTTCTATGTTTTCTTCAAATGCATTTAGTCCTTCATGAAACCAACGAACCAATACTTCTTGTGGACTACCTTTCAAGTAAGGAACATGTATTTGAATGTCTTCCGTTTGTCCAATGCGATCTAAGCGACCAATACGTTGTTCCAATAACTCTGGGTGTACCGGTAAATCGAACAATACCAAGTGATGGGCAAATTGAAAGTTCCTCCCTTCACTACCTATTTCAGAACATAGTAATATCCTTGCGCCATCGGTTTCAGCAAACCAAGCAGCATTTCTATCACGCTGTACAATGGTCAGGTCTTCATGAAACACACTTACTTTTGCACTACTTAGCTTTTGTAAGGCTTTTTCTAAAGCCAATACTTTCGCTTTACTTCTACAAATCAATAATACTTTGCCCGGTTTTAGTTGCGATAACAAAGCGACTAACCAGGTTACACGTGGGTCTTCTGAAAACCAAAACTTCTGTTTCACCTCGGCACTAAGTTGTACTTCTTTGTCAACAACATACTCTTTAGACAAGCGCTGGATCCACCTCTCTTTATCCGCCTCTGCCTCTATAGGGCTTAGATGCGCCTTCCGGGTTGGAAATCCGCTCATAGCAGAACGTGTATTCCTAAACATTACCCGCCCAGGGCCATGCTGATCTAATAGATCTTCTATTAATTGATTTTTAGCTACAGCTCCTTTTTCTTCTACCTTAGCCATTCTTTCTTCACCAAACATGGTTTTCAACAAGGCTTTGTCTTGATCCTTTAGAGGATGCCCTAAAGAAAGGTCTTCTACAATATTGGCAATGGCTGAGTGATCTTGGGATTCATTAATAAATTCATCGTAATCAGCATATCTTTCTGGATCTAGTAATCTTAGTCGTGCAAAATGACTTTCTACTCCCAACTGCTCTGGCGTTGCCGTTAATAGCAACAAGCCTTTCGCTACTTTGCTCAACAATTCAACGATAGTATATTCAGGGCTTGCTTTCTCTAGCGACCATTCCAAATGATGCGCTTCATCTACCACAAGCATGTCCCAATCTGCCGAGATTGCTTGCTGCGCACGTGTCGCAGAGTTTGCCAAGAATGACGTACTACAAATAACCAATTGGTCATCTAAGAAAGGGTTTCCCTCAGGTGCACTTTCGTCTAAAGCGGCACATCTCTCTTCATCAAAAATGTGGAACCATAAATTGAAACGCCTAAGTATCTCAACAAACCACTGATGAATTAAAGAATCTGGAACCAATATTAAGATCCGTGATGCTTGACCACTCAATAACAAGCGATGCAGAATTAAACCAGCCTCAATAGTTTTACCAAGTCCTACCTGATCAGAAAGCAATACACGCGGTGAATAACGAGAACTTACTTCATGTGATATATACAGCTGATGAGGAATAAGGTCTATGCGCCCCCCTACAAATCCATTAATAGGCGAAAGTCTACGCATATGGTCGTATCCCAATGTTTGTCTTCTCAAAGCAAATACATCAGGTGTCTCTACATCACCAATCAGCAGACGATCATTGACACCATGCTGCACCGACACATCACCCAAGTCCACCTCGGACAAGGTTCCTTCTTTGCCTATATACAACAACAACTCGCCATTGTCTTGCACGCGATCAATAACAAATGAACGCTTATTTTTGTCTACAACTTTATCGCCTGCCTTAAAAATAACTCTTCGCAATGGCGCATTGGATAAAGCATACTGTCGCGTTTCGCCTGCAACAGCGAATTGTAATTGTACCCGATTCTTGTTTACCTCAACCACAATACCCACTCCCAGCTCAGGTTCACCCTCACTTGTCCACCTTTGCTCTGGATAGAAATCTCCCATAATATCTACTGTTTCACCCTCAATTATTAACAACCGCAAGAAGGCATTTTCTAAAAAAATGCAAGGTCTTCAATTTTTAGCTGCGTCACCAAGAACTGAAGACCTTTATTTCTTACTAACTGAGTTTGAAGATGGCCTCTTTAAGAAAGATGGGCAGGGGAGTAATCTCCTGATTTCAAAGAGAATGACTTTCCAATCTAAAGTAGAGAATCCCGCCATGAGGGGCGTTTATTTCTAAATGGATGTATAGACAACCCGGAGAGGATAATATGAGTGAAAAATAAACAACATGTAGTATATTAGAGTATTAGCCGTCATTTGAAAAATGGATATGAAAAAAGTAGTGGAAGAAAATGATAGAAGAGAATTTCTTAAAAAATGTGGTCTGTCAACTGTCCCCTTCCTACTCCCAACAGTTGGTTTAAATGCTATATCTAGTTCAGAAAATTATAAAATTAATCTAGCAAATAACCGTGAAGTCGCTGTCAATTTTATTTATGACGGTCTTGAATTAACACCTCGTCAGTACGTTCAAAAACTTACCGAAATTGATAGTGTAGAAACCCTGAAGCCTGACTTTTACGGAAATGGCGGAACGACCAAATTGCTCGAAGAAAAATTCGCAAAACTAACCGGTAAGGAAAAAGCCATTTATTTACCAACGGGAACGATGGCAAATCAGTTAGCTATAAAGCTATTGAACGGGAACAATACCAAAGTAATCGTACCGGAAAACTCACATGTTTTCAGAGATGAGGCCGATGCCTCACAAAGTGTTCATGGACTAAGACTTGTTCCTGCAGGAGCAGGGAAGCCATATTTTCAATTAGAAAATTTGGTAAGCACCATAAAAAGCATAAACGAAAATGAGGTATTTCGGAGTGGTTTAGGCACTGTTGTTATTGAGAATCCAATTAGACGTGCCAATGGTACGGTAATGCCAATTGAGACCGTTAAAGAAATCAATACTTATTGTAAAAATAACGGGTATAAGATGCATTTGGATGGGGCTAGAATCCATTTAGCCTCGGCATTTACTAAAGTTTCACTTAAAGAATATGCTTCTTATTTTGACACAGTTTACATATCATTATACAAATATTTAAATGCTACTGGAGGAGCAATACTTTGTGGTGACGCAAAAATTATTGACCAACTTTCTCATCAAATAAAAATTCTTGGTGGAACCATGTTTCAAAGCTGGAATAACACTTCCATTGCTTTACATTTTTTAGATGGGGTCACTGAACGATTAAATCAGGTTGTCATTACTGCGAATAAGTTAATTGATGAACTCAACAGAATAGAAGGGATTAGTATAACCAGTATAAAAAACGGAACTAATATTTTTAACCTTAGATTAATGCATAATATTAGCTCAGAGGAGTTATCCAAAAGGTTATTAGATGAATATAATATCCGATTGGGATCCAATGAAAATGGTATTGTGCGATTTGCTGTTAATGAAAGTTTACTTACTAGAGATCTACAGAAAATAGTGGCTGCATGGAAAGCCGTAACTGATGAAATACGTAAATGAAAGACGTTATCCAAGACTATAATTTACAGATCATTGCTTCAATTTCAACGGACATTGTTCAACCCTTTTTTTGAACACTCTACTAAAAGAGTCTTCATAAGTCGATTTTACTAGAAATATTATTCTCCATCATGCGATTGCTCTACTTCTTCTTTTCTCATATCTTGAGGCTATGAGAAATTCAACATCCTGGTTCTTCTGTTTTCTACTCTTATCTTCCTGCGCTCCAGAAAAAGATCAAGACGTACTTTCTGCATTCGATGTCTATTGTGAAATGGTAGCCAATGATGCCAAACCAATGGCCTTGCACTATCCCATGGAAGGTGAAGCAGTCGATGGATTATGGAATGAGTTTGTAGCTGCTTCGAAAAAATATAAAGTCAAACTTTACAGAGAGGATGATTTTCCAAATTCTATGCTATTCCCATCTGAACAAACCAATGGAAAATCTGTCATACTGATCTACCAAGGAGATCGCTTGAAGCAGTATGAACAATGGAAGAATGATATATCTAAGACTAGCAACAAAGAAGAACAAGAAGCCCTTGCAAGGCGATTTGGTAGACTATTGGGATATAGTCCTCAAGGAATCAATGAGCTGCTTTCTGCGAATACTTCCTATCGCAGCTTGACATCATTTGAAGTGCGTCAGCAAGTGACCCATCTATATTACAGCGATCTAGAAGTAGCTAGACTTTTCTACAAAAAAACCTTGGGCCTGCCTATGAGTGATATCTCCAAATTTCAGATTAGTGCTGATGCCTTTATTCAATTGCATGCTCAGGATGAGTCCCACCCTGAAGGTCAGCCTAAATCAACTGCTATTGCACTATTGACAGATCAACTGCCAGAATGGTATGCTTATGCACAAGATCATAATATCCAGATCAAATACACCTACAAGCCTAAAGAAGGAGGTCCACATGACGGATTTGTGGCCATCGATCCAGGCGGGTACTTATTAGAATTCGAGCAGTTCAAACAACACCCTGAAAATGAACTATTCATTGCGGCACTGGACCAAGTAGAGCGAGTAAATACCGCTCAAGATAATCTACAGTTTTATGGCTCAATCACATGGACCTATCACAAAGACATGTTGAAGATGGAACGGTTCTATGAAGATGTTCTAGGATACCAAAAGGTAGCAGATCAGGGTTGGACGAAGATTTATCAAACATCTTCAGCGGGATTTATTGGATTGGTGGATGAACGAAGAGGTATGGAGAACTATGCGGATACAAAAGCCATGGAGTTGGAATGGAAAGTGTCTGATCAAAAATCATTCGATGCCTATGCCAACCAGTATTGGAAGGAGTATCTATACACCCAAGGCTCTATGACTGGCCCAGAAAAGTATAACTACCATGTAAAAATTATGCAATTACCTTAGACGTATTCTCTTGAAGCGTTTGCAATTGATCAATACAGGAGGTCTCATAAAACCTCCCGTATCTGAGTACAAATCTCTACTTGTATCTCCAACTAGTTAAGTCTGCACCTTCAGGAGCGCTTTCAGCGATTCGCTTCATTATCTTGGGCACATACATACTATTGTATCTCAATCTTGTGACATGATTTGGCTCATCAGGGTCACCATTCCAGCAATGCTCTGCACGATCTCCATATGCCACCTCTCCGCCATAATAAGGATCCGTAGTACTCTCTAAGAATGTTTCCATCGAATACACGGCATTATTGAGATAGTAATTATCCATATCTCCACAGTAGATGTGGATCTTACCTTTCAGCTTATCACCAAGCTTATCCCAATCTCGTTCCAATATATGTTTCAAATCATAGTTTTCTTTCCAATAAGAAGCAATCTCAGGATTGATATCTCCGGTAGTTTTATCCCAAATCCGTGCCGGATATCCGTCCTCTCCTTGTGGAGAATAAGTTGCTTCCCATATATCCCACTGCTGACCTGATCTTGACTTATCTCCTAAGACCAGTTCCAAATGATTCTCTTCACGCAGAGTCGCGGAAATATTTCCTAGGTAATTTCTTCTACTTGGCACTTCTAATTTCCTATGATCACTTTCGTAGAAATAAGCATTCTTGTCTTCGTATATATTAGTCAAACAGTAGTTGGTAAAATCAATTGGATCTGGACAAGCTGCAAAACAGCCATTGTATTCATCAGGATATTTCACTTGTACTGCTAGTGCTTCCCAGCCACCTGTTGAGCCACCATACAAAAAGCGTGACCATCCTTCTCCCTGCCCTCTAAACTGCTCCTCAATGTGTGGGATGAGTTCATGAGTGATCGCATCGCCATATGGACCTTGGCTTGCTGAATTGACCGCATAAGAGTCATCATAGTAAGGTGTTGGGTGCTGGATTTCGATAATAATAAAGCGCGGAAAATCAGGCTCATTCCAGCGTTTATAAAAATCATATGAATCTTGTTGCTGAAAGACGTTATACCCTTCCACTTGAAAACGTTCAGAGTAGTCAGGCTCTAAGTCAGGCTCAGGAGGAGTTGTTCTGAATCCACCAAAATCAGACGGGAAATGTCCATGAAATATCATGAGTGGATACTTAGCTTCTGGATGTTCATTGAAACCTTTTGGCAACAGTACATGTGCTCCGAGATAAGTATCTCTACCCCAGAACTCAGATAGCTTCTCTGATTTCATTTTAATATGTTTGATCCATTCGGTATCTGCTGGTTCCTCGATTGGAGGAATGACTTGATCCATCACGATGTTTACATCTTCGATTCCTTTGTCTGTGATTGTAATCTTGACCGGCTTACTGTAGATGTTTCCTGGGGATCGATTCCATTGCTGTCCTTCTCCATTGTCCATCGGGAGTTTAACCGTTTGGCCTGTGGAAAGATTGAAAGTCTCGTACACATGTAACAAGGCTTGAACATAATACTCCCCCGGTTCCAAGTCTTTCAGGCTAGGAATTGGGAATCCGAATACCTGCTCATCGAATGCTACCGCACTGTTTGGGCCTAGGTCTTCTACATTCATCCCATAGACCAATTGATCATTCAGACCAACTCCTATCTGAAAGCGTGGTTCTTCTTTATTGTTATTGGCTAGCATCAGTAAAAGTCGACCATCCCTATTTTTTGCACTCGCACTTTCCGTAAACGAAACTGTGATGGCTATGTTAGACTCATAAGTTGGTGTACTCTGACACCCCATATGTATGACTAGAGTGATGACAAATAGGTAGGTTAGGTTTTTCATGTGCTGTTGATTTGAACACAAAATACATATTTTCATTTTAAGTTAATCCTGATTGAATGTGCAATCTAGTTTGCAGTAAGAATCAATTCTCAGAGAATAAGTAAGCCTTACTGTATTTGAATTTCACAGCTATTTAAGAAAGTTACTCCAGGACATTTTTAAAATTGGCTGTATTACTAAAAAACAGACTTAAAAAACAGAAACATTCTATTACCTTGGCTATCGACTTCGTCTGTAGCGGCTCTTCGTAGTGCCATTATATATTGTCTTGTTCTATTTGTAAATAATAGTAAAGCCAGTAAACAAAAGCATATAGTGAAAGTCCAACGGATAGAGTTGGCATGCCACCCGTGGAAGGTTCGTATTCATCAAGTAAAAGCACATTTTAATGATAAAGACCAGATTAGGAAATAAGAATGATATCGATGGAGTTCTATCCCTCCAAGAGAATAATTTATATGGTAACTTAAATGAAGAGGAATTAAAAAACGGTTTTGTAACTACCCCATTTACTATTAATCAACTTGAAGAAATCATTAAGCAAAATGGAATGTTCATTGCTGAAAATGAGAAACATAAAATTATTGCATATGCTTTTGCAGGAAGTTGGGAATATTTTGAGCAGTGGGAAATTTTCAACTTCATGGTATCTCGTTTTTCAACATTGTTATTCAAAGAATATGAAATCACAACAGATAATAGCTTTCAATATGGGCCAGTTTGTATCGACAAAAACTACCGGGGTATTGGTATCCTAAATTTAATTTTTGAGGAGATGAGAATTGAGTTTTATAAAAAATATCTCATCTCAATCACCTTTATTAATAAGGTTAATGAAATTTCTGAGAAAGCACATACCAAAAAATTGGGTTGGGAAGTTATAGACGAATTTGTATTTAGTGGCAACACTTATATTGTACTAGGTTTTGACATGAAAAACTCTGTATTGAAATAGTAAAAAGCAATACTGGAGAAAATACTCACCTCAATTCGGTAGTTACTGTGCTTTCGGTGTAGCCAAAATGGATCGAAAGGTACCTGTTGATCCAAACACATTCAGAGTAGGTGGCGGCAAGCTTTATTTCTTCTACAACGATTTTTGGGAAGGAAAACCTTTTGACACAAGTGTTCCATCGATAAAGAATTTGTGAGAAATGGAAAAAATAGCTAACTAAACTGGGCAATTTGAAAGCAGACTTCTTTGGACTGACATTTTCTCACTCTCTCGGAGTTAATAGAGTAAACGCTAAGTGCTTACTTCAAATCAGTGCGTAATCCCACACTCCTTACAGTATTTACGATTTTTTACCTTTCTGATTTTAGGCTTGCGCTTGTGGCCAAAGTAAGAAGGATCAGAGTACTGAGGTTTCTTCATATCCTTCATCTGCTTTTTTTTAGCTTTGGCATTAGCCTCCATACGCTCCCCGAATTCAACTACTTTTTGCTCCATGGTGATATTGTAGCTTTCAAAAGCAGACTTCTTCTTCTTTGATTTTTTGACTTTAGCTGGGTTTGCTACTTCTTTGATTTCTTCCGGACTGAATGGCGCATAAGAATTACTCTTTTGTTCGAAGCCTGGAGTAAGTTTTTCTGTTTTGTTCTTCTTCTTAACTTTTTTCTTTTTCTTGGAGGATTGTCCATATCCCATTCCAGCCAACAATAGGAAGATACATAGCAAGGTCCAATTCTTATTCATAGTATTCATCTTAGGCTAAGTTAACTGGAATTCGCGGTTTTTATTGTAAAGGATAAAATCAGTTGTTCAGTTATACAGTTGATAGGTATGCAATATTCAACGGGATAACTATCAACTGTATAACTGAACTAACAGCGTAGATTATCTTGACTTAGCAACTTTCATGGTTTGTTGCCTTCTGAATATCCATGGAGGTGTTGGATTTTCCTTCTCCCAAAGACCTATTTTTCCCGTTTTGGCTTGAGACTCTAGAGATTTCAGCGTGGAATTACTTGATAATCTAGTATTGTGCCAGGCAAACCCTCTCTTCAAAAGTTCTTGATTGATGTCTTTTCCATTACTCAAGGTGACGCTGACAAGTCTATTTCCCCAACGGTCTTTGCCATTCACTATCACAGTGACCTTCTTTTTGAGTAATAGTTTTTCCGTTAGTTTTTTAGCTTCAGCCCCAAACGATTGCTGTATTTCAGGGCAGTCTATTTCCTTAAGCAGAACTTTATAAGTCTCGTTATCAGAAGTCAGTATTTCAAGTGTGTTGCCATCTATGACCTTAGTCACTTTCGCGGACCATTCTTGAGGAAGTGTGAAGGCACTGCTTATTACCAACATTATTATCATCATCAAATTCCTTCTCATACTTTTACCTTTCGTATTTTACTTCACAAGGATACATCAGTTCAACAATCTTTTTTGATAGAACGAAGGCACTTTCTTTCTCATGTAATGTAAATACGTAATATTATTAATGTGGTAACCTGCTTTTGAGAATACCATAAGTGAATGTGCCGACCAAAGCACTGATCAGTACCACTATGAAGATGTACATTCCATTGCCAATCAATATGAAGATAGGTCCCGGGCATGCTCCAGTGAATGACCATCCAAGACCAAATATGATTCCACCAATTAATGAACTAATAATTTTATTGTCTTTATCTGGTATATTGATTTTCTCTCCATTAATAGACTTTAACTCTCTTCTTTTGATCAATTGAATTACAATTATTCCTAAGGCTACAGCCGACCCAATAACCCCGTACATATGAAATGAGTCAAATAAAAACATTTCTTGAATGCGGTACCATGAAATAACCTGCCCTTTAGTAAGCACAATTCCAAAAAACACTCCTGTGATTAAAAATTTTAGAAACTTCATAATAGCCTAACCTAGAATAAATGGGAGTAGAAAATAAGTAGTAATCATACCGCCAATAAAAAAGCCAACTACGGCAATCAGTGATGGAACTTGTAAATTGCTTAATCCGCTGATGGCATGTCCAGATGTACATCCGCCTGCGTATCTGGCTCCAAACCCAACTAAGAAACCTCCCAATATCATAAAGATGATGCCATTTAGAGTAAATAGTGAATCCCAGCTAAATATTTCTGTAGGTACTAATGCCTTAGTGGGCTCACTTATACTCCAGTCTGCCAAGGTTTCAATTGTACTTCTACTAAGAATAATGTGGCTGTCGTCACTTAAATAGTTTGACGCAATAAATCCACCTATGATAGTTCCTCCAATAAAAACTAGATTCCAAATTTGGCTTCTCCAGTCATACTTGAAAAAGCCGGCTATTTTTCCAGCGCCTCCTATGGCACATACTGTTCTCAGTGATGACGAAATGGCAAATGTCCTACCGAAGTATAACATGATGAACATGACAAGAGTGATCAAAGGACCTACAACAAACCAAGGCCATGGTGCTAATATTTGATCCATTATTATATTTGATTACTCCCTGATGGACATACAAAATCTGAAACCGGAATGTCACTTTCCAAAATAGCATCAAATCCACCCGAGACATCTATGACTTGAGTATATCCTCTAGATCTTAGAATCGAGTTAAAGACCATTGATCGATAGCCACTTTTACAATGTACATGGGACGTTTTTGATTTATCTATTTTGTCCATATTGGTATTGATAAAATCAAGTGGGCATGAAATGGCGCCATCGACATGTTCTGCAGAAAATTCACCTGGCTTACGTACATCAAGGATGTTTAGCGAAGCGCCTGCAGTAATTTTTTTTTGTAACTCATCAACTGAAATTGTATCTATGGAAGCATTCTCTTTATCAGCCTTTATCCAAGTATCAAATCCTCCCTTCAAATATCCAATAGCATGATCATAACCAACACGAGCCAAGCGGGTTACTACTTCCTTTTCTTTGCCTGGATCTGTAACAAACATTATTGATTGATGAATGTCTGTGATAAGTGTCCCAACCCAAGTCGCAAAGCTACCGTCAAGGCCAATGAAGATTGAATTAGGAATATGGCCTTTGGCAAAATCTTCTTGACTACGCGTGTCAAGGACTAGAGCAGATTGTTCATTAACTATTTCTTCGAACTCATTGGCTTCATATCCTTGATCTCCCTGTGTCAAAACATCTTCAATATTGGCATATCCAGTCTTATTGATCATGGCATTCTTTGCGAAGTATTGTGGTGGAGGTAGAATGCCATCAGTGACTTCTTTGATGAATTCTTCTTTGGTCATATCACCTCTCAATGCATAGTTTACTTCCTTCTGATGCCCTAAAGTATCCCAAGTTTCACTGCTCATATTCTTGCCACATGCAGAGCCGGCACCATGAGCTGGGTAAACAATTGTCTTATCAGCCAGTGGCATCACTTTATTTCTCAGACTATCAAATAGCATTCCAGCTAAGGCATCTTGCGTCAAGTCTGATTTAATCGCCAAGTCTGGACGGCCTACGTCCCCGATGAAAAGGGTGTCTCCAGAAAATATCGCATGATCATTTCCTTCTTCGTCCATCAATAGGTAGGTGCTACTTTCCAGCGTATGCCCGGGGGTGTGAAGTACTTTGATTTTAATCCTCCCAATATTGAATACTTCTCCATCAACTGCACTGTGAATAGCGTAGCTAGTTGTGGCTGTTGGGCCATATACTATTTTAGCACCGGTAGCATTGGCTAAGTCTACATGACCTGAGACAAAGTCAGCGTGAAAGTGTGTCTCGAATATGTACTTGAGACTTACCTTGTCTTTTTTGATTTTACTAAGATAGGGAGCGATCTCTCTCAATGGATCAATAATTACTGCTTCACCTTCACTCTCTATATAGTAAGCCCCTTGAGCCAAGCATCCAGTATATATTTGTTCTATTTTCATTTTCTCTACTCTTTTCTCTAATATTCAATTCTAATTATTCCAGAAGCATCCCTGCCACTGAGAGTCTACTAAATGCATATCCTCTCTCAGAGGTCTATCATGAGTCTTTAGTTTTACAACGATTCACACGATCCATCACTATTTACGACTCTGTTAAGCAAGTGTGTGTAACACCCTTTTCTCTTCTCTATAATAAGATAAAGCACCACTTTTATATATGCTTATCAAATGGCGCGATACCAATAATTTTTCAGCTACAAGAGACTCATAAAGCTGACTGGTTGATATGTGTTTGTTCTTGATCAGTAAACTTAGAACGGGTTGATAATGGACTCTAAAACGATCGGCATATACAATTTTCCAGATTATAGATATTTATCTAGTTTTTTCAGCTTGATGTCAGCAATAGCCTGTTTTAGTACTGCTTCATTATCTTTTTCACACACCAAAAGAGATTCTTTAGTGTCTATTATGACGTGGTTATTAAGGCCTTGCACAACTATTAGTTTACCTTCTTCCCCAAGAATAAGTGAGTTTTTTACTTCATAGGTCATTACTTCTCCTCTAGTTACATTTCCAGACTCGTCTTTTTCACTGTACCCGTGAAGCGAGGCCCATGATCCTAAATCAGACCAATCGAAATCTCCTAAGACAACATGTACATCTTTGGACTTCTCAAGGATTCCATAGTCAATAGATACATTTTCTGACTTTAAGTATTCTCTTTTTATTACATCACTCTCCTCGGGTTTGTAAAATGATTTTGAGATGTTTTCGAATAGCTCGCTCATAGCTGTAAGATTATTTCTGAATGCGTTTCTGATAGCATTTCCTGACCAAACAAATATCCCTGCATTCCAAACATATTCTCCTGAGTCTATAAACTCCTGAGCGATCTCTTTACTTGGCTTTTCAGTAAATGAATCAACCTTCTTGACATCATCCTCAGATTTACTAAACTTGATATATCCGTAACCCGTGGCTGGTCTATTGGGTTGTATTCCAATCGTTATCAGTTTGTCATTATCCGCAGCGTCACATGCGATCTGTATTGATGTCTGAAAAGAAGCCTCATTGAATATAGCATGATCTGAAGGAGCAATAATAATAGGTGAATCCGGATTCTTTGAAGCAATCTTATAACATGCATAAGCAATACATGGGGCAGTATTCCTTTTAGCAGGCTCAAGAAGCAGTTGATCTTGCGTTAATTTTGGGAGTTGTTCTTTGACCAAACTTTCATAGCGATCGTTGGTCGAGATGAAGATATTCTCCTCAGGAATGAAGGCTGCAAAACGATCATAGGTCATTTGCAATAGTGTCTTTCCTGTTCCCAGTATATCTAGAAATTGTTTTGGATGCGCCTCTTTACTATGTGGCCAAAATCTAGTACCAGTTCCACCTGCCATTATTACAGCGTAAGCATTATTCATCATACTATTCCTTCTTTTAATAAATCATGTAAATGTACAAACCCCACCACTTTCCCATCATCGAGTACTACTAGCTGAGCAATATTATTCTGTTGCATGGTATTCAATGCCTTGGTTGCGTAGTCTCCTTTTTCTAATACTTTCGGATTAATAGACATTATATCTTTAGCCGTAGAGGTATTCAAATCCATGTTATTTTCAAGCATACGTCTCAAGTCACCATCGGTGATGATTCCCAGCAAACAAGTATTATCATCAACTACAGCTACAGCACCTAGTCGTTTGCTTGACATCTCAAGGATAACGTCTTTTAACTTTGTGCTACTACTAACAGTGGGTACCTCGTGATTAATATATATATCATCAACTTTTAAGTATAATTGTTTCCCAAGTGAACCTCCAGGGTGATACTTGGCGAAGTCCTTACTACCAAAATCTCTCAATTCCAATAGGCACACAGCCAAAGCATCTCCCAATGCCAAGTGCGCAGTTGTGCTAGTAGTAGGGGCTAAGTTGTTAGGACAGGCCTCTTCTCCAATCGTTGCATTGAGCACAAAATCTGCTTGAGTTGCTAAATAGGAATCGATATTACTTACTAGTCCGACCAGTTTCGCTCCGGATCTTTTGAGTAAGGGCACCAAAACTTTTATTTCTGGTGTGTTACCACTTTTGGATATGCAAATAACCATATCACCTTTTTGAATCATCCCCAAATCTCCATGAATTGCATCAGCTGCATGCATGAACAATGATGGCGTCCCGGTCGAGTTCAAGGTCGCCACAATTTTATTGGCAATAATTGCACTTTTACCAATCCCAGTAACAACTACCCGTCCAGAAAGTGTTAAAATTTCTTTAACACAATTTTCGAAATCGTCATCAATCAAGTTTGCTAGATTCCTTACAGCATCAGCTTCATTAATCAATGCTCTTTCTGCGACATTCTTAATATTTTTCACTAAATTCAACTTGTTCGAAGTCATTTACGTTTCTCTTTCGAACAAAGATACAAAAAGAGGAATTATCATTCGAATAGTTTATAAGTAATAAAGCGTTGATAGAAGAAAACCAGTTAAAAGACAAACTCAAAGAGGTATTTGGATACGATACATTCCGTGGCAATCAGGAGCCTATAATCCACAATATCATGTCTGGCAACAATACATTTGTCATTATGCCAACAGGTGCTGGAAAGTCTATGTGCTATCAGTTGCCTGCTATTGTTCAAGATGGTCTTGCGATAGTGATTTCACCCTTGATTGCTTTGATGAAAAATCAAGTAGATCAACTAAATGCATTTGGAGTAAATGCACGTTTTCTAAACTCAACATTGAGTAAGGGAGAAGCTACTAGAGTGAAAAAGGCAAGTATCAATGGAGAAATAAAACTGCTCTATGTAGCCCCTGAGTCATTGACTAAAGAAGAAAATATTGAATTTTTCAAGAAAGTAAATGTTTCGTTTGTGGCTATTGATGAAGCTCACTGTATCTCCGAATGGGGTCATGACTTTCGTCCAGAGTATCGAAAAATCAGATCAATTATTAAGCATATTGGAGACTTTCCGGTGATTGCTCTGACGGCTACTGCAACACCAAAAGTTCAGCAGGATATTATAAGAAATTTGGGAATGGAAGGTTCGGATGTTTTCCTTTCATCCTTCAATCGTACCAACTTACATTACGAAGTAAGACCCAAACAACAGGCGAAGAAGCAATTGGTGAAATTGGCGAAAGAATTTCAAGGGAAATGCGGTATAGTCTATTGTCTCAGTAGAAAAAAGGTTGAGGAAATAGCCGCACTACTTAAAGTGAACGGCTTCAATGCCGCTCCTTATCATGCAGGTTTGGAGCCTTCTACTCGAATGAAAAATCAGGATGATTTTCTAAACGAAAATCTTGATATCATAGTGGCTACAATAGCATTTGGTATGGGTATCGATAAGCCTGATGTTAGGTTTGTTGTTCATTATGATGTGCCTAAGTCACTGGAAGGTTATTATCAAGAAACTGGAAGAGCAGGAAGAGATGGTATTGATGGCAAGTGCGTAATGTTCTACAGTCACAATGATCTTAACAAATTAGAGAAATTCAATAAGGACAAACCTGTTACTGAGAAAGAAAATGCTCGTCTTCTTCTAATGGAGATAGCTTATTATGCAGAATCTCCGGTTTGTAGGAGAAAACAACTATTACACTATTTCGGAGAGACTTATCATCCTGACAATTGTGGAATGTGTGATAACTGTACAAACCCAAGGGAGCAATTTGAGGGAATGCAGTATGCAATTATTGCGCTTAAGGCTGTTCAGCAAACTGCGGAAAGGTTTGGGATCAATCACTTGACTGATGTAATTCATGGATCAGAAAATCAGCATGTAAAAAGCTACGAGCATGATAAACTTGAAGTTTATGGAACAGGTAAGAGCGAGTCTGTGGACTTTTGGAAATCAATTCTGAGACAACTCTTGATTTTTGAGTATCTGGAAAAAGACATTGAGTATATAGGAGTTTTAAAGCTTTCTGAAAGCGGTAGAAAATATATTGAGTCACCAATAGAGATTACTTTCTCCAAAGAGAATGATTATTCTGACTTGGGTGAAGAAGAAGAAGCGGAAAAACAGGTGTTCAATCCAAAAGCCTATGATGAAATACTTTTTCAAATACTTAAGCGACTTCGTAAAAGGGTAGCTGATGAAAAAGACTTACCACCATTTGTGATTTTTCAAGATCCATCCTTGGAAGAAATGGCCACAACCTATCCAACAACTAAAGATGAGTTGGCTCAAGTCAATGGCGTTGGCATGGGGAAAGTCACCAAGTTTGGCGCTGCGTTTATTGAAGCAATCGACAAGTATGTCGATGAAAATGATATTACCACAGCAGCTGATGTGATGATCAAGACTTCTGTCCAAAAGTCGAGAATGAAGGTGTTCATTATTCAACAAATTGATAGGAAGATCGATCTTGATGAAATATCGGAGACAAAAAGTATTTCTATGCACGATCTGATGATCGAAATAGAAAATATTTGTTTTTCAGGCACTAAACTTAATCTGGACTATTACATTGATCAGATTCTTGATGATGATAGACAGGAAGATATTTTTGACTACTTCCTCAATGCGGAAACTGACAGTATTGAAGATGCCCTCGATGATGAAGAAAATGAAGGACTTAGTGAAGAAGAATTGAGACTGATGCGGATCAAATTCATGTCAGAATACGCAAATTAGCAACTTTTCTCTTTTTTCAATTACACTATTTCTACTCAGCATAATTCCCTATTTTTGTCTAAAATAGACTTAATTACTCATGAATATTCTTATTATAGGCAGTGGAGGAAGAGAGCATGCACTTGCTTGGAAAATCGTCCAAAGTCCAAAATGTAATCGATTATTTGTAGCACCTGGTAATGCTGGAACTTCTTCGATTGCGACCAATGTCAACATTGGAGTAAGTGATTTTGAAGGATTAGCTACTCATTGTTTATCTAATGAGGTATCCATGATAATAGTCGGTCCAGAAGTACCGTTGGTAGAAGGTGTGAGAGATTATTTTATTGGAAGAACGGACTTAAAGCATATCAGTGTCATCGGTCCAGATAAAGTTGGTGCTCAGCTTGAGGGTAGTAAAGACTTCTCGAAAGACTTTATGAAAAAGCATGATATTCCAACCGCCAAATCAAAAACATTTACCAAAGATACCCTTCAAGAAGGTCTTGAATATCTAAAGGGTCAACCACTACCCATCGTGCTCAAAGCTGATGGGCTTGCAGCAGGAAAGGGAGTAGTGATAGCCGAATCTCTAGAGGTAGCTGAAAGTACACTTACAGATATGTTAGCAAATGCACTCTTCGGGGACGCAAGTTCTAAAGTGTTGATTGAAGACTTTCTTACTGGGATTGAATTATCAGTATTTGTGTTAACTGATGGCAAAGGGGGGTATGTGATCTTACCTGAAGCCAAGGATTATAAAAGAATTGGAGAGGGTGATACTGGTCCGAACACCGGAGGTATGGGAGCAATATCCCCAGTGCCCTTTGCTGATGCGACATTTATGGCTAATGTTGAGAATATGGTAATCAAACCTACTATTAATGGTTTACTTGCCGATGGTGTTGACTTTGTAGGGTTTTTGTTTATCGGACTTATGAATGACAATGGTCAACCAAATGTGATAGAATATAATGTTAGAATGGGAGACCCAGAAACGGAGGTGGTAATTCCACGAATAAAGACAGATCTCGTAGATGTATTTCAAGCGGCAGCCAACGGCACTTTAAGTGAGATGAAACTCGATATTGATGAGCGCACTGCCACGACCGTAATGATGGTTTCAGAAGGTTATCCAGGTAACTATGAAAAGGGTAGACAAATCATAGGTGCTGATGAGACTACCGAAAGTTTGATTTTCCATGCAGGAACAGTCAACGTGGATGGTAAAGTTTTGACCAATGGAGGTCGTGTTATAGCTGTCACCACTCTTGGTGAAGACATCAGTTCCGCACTCAAAAAAACCTACAGTACTGTTAGTGATATTAAATGGGAAGGTGTAAATTTCCGAACTGACATTGGGCAAGATTTGCTCAAGCTAACTAACTAATACAATAAGCGCGATGGCGGGATGTAGTTCTTGTGGAACGGGAGGAGAAAAAACGACTGGTTGTAACAGCAATGGTGGTTGCAGCACGGGCGGTTGTAATAAGATGAATGTATTCGACTGGTTATCCAATATGGACATGCCAACCGAGAACAAGTCAGATGTTGTAGAGGTCAGATTTAAAAATGGGCATAAAGGATTTTATAAGAAGACTGAAGAAGAATTAATTACTGGTGATGCGGTCATTGTAGATGTTCCCAATGGGCATCACATGGGACATGTCTCTATGCAGGGCGAATTGGTGAGATTACAAATGCAGAAAAAGAGGTACAATGAGAAAAAAGAACCTCTTAGAAAAATTTATAGGAAGGCATCACTTCGTGATATAGAAAAATACGATGATGTAAAAAAGCGAGAAAATCCTACGCTATTCAGAGCAAGACAAATCATAAATGACCTCGAACTTCAGATGAAACTTTCTGACGTTGAGTATCAAGCAGACAATACCAAGGCGATTTTTTACTATTCGGCAGAAGATCGGGTTGATTTTAGAGAATTGATCAAATTACTCGCAGGAGAGTTTAGAATCCGGGTCGAAATGAAACAAATTAGCTTGAGGCAAGAGGCTAGTCGATTAGGAGGGATTGGATCGTGTGGAAGAGAGTTATGTTGTTCCACTTGGTTGTCAGAATTTAAAAGTGTTTCTACAAGTGCAGCGAGGTACCAAAACCTTTCTCTTAACCCAAGTAAACTTTCTGGTCAGTGCGGTCGACTTAAGTGTTGTCTAAACTATGAGCTTCAAACCTATATGGATGCACTTAGTGATATTCCAAAAGTGGAGGCTCCGCTCAAGATCGCCAAAGGGAAGGCTTATTTACAAAAAACAGATATTTTCAAAAAGACAATGTGGTTCGGATATCAAGGAGAGAATGCTTGGCATCCAATACCTGTCGCTAGGGTCAATGAAATAATAGCACTTAATAAGGAGGGTAAAGAACCTGTCACATTGCTGGAAGATGATTTTGAGATCAAAGACGATTCCTCAAAAGCACTTAATAACGACTTGGCCAGAATGGACAAAAAGTATAGTAGTAAGGGTGGAGGCAGTAAGCCGAAAAAGAAAAGAAAACCATTTAGAAAAGGGAAAGCAAATTTTTCGAATAAAAAGAAAAGTGAATAATCGCCTTCTAATTTTTAGCCTTCTTCTAATCTCAATGATGGTTAGCTGTGATGAATCAAGGGTCTACGAGACTAATGTTACACTAGGTGATCAGCTGTGGATTCACGATTCACTACTTACGTTTGACCTTGAAGTCAACGATGTTAAACAGCAGTATAATTTATTGGCAAATGTCCAATATACTAGTGAATTCAGGTATAGAAACTTGTACATGACTTATGTATTGTCTGACTCTACCGGGAAGGAGCTTGAGAAATCATTAATTAACACCTTACTTTTTACAAATAAATTGGGGAAACCACTAGGCAGAAGTGCGATAGGGGATCTCTATGAATTGCAAACTCCTTTACTTTCCAATTATCAATTTACGAATAGAGGTAAGTATCGGGTGTCATTACAGCAGTATATGCGTATTGACTCGCTTTACAATTTATCAGGAGTTGGTGTCCGACTTGAAAAATCCATAAAGCAAGAATAATATTCATTGCATGGAAAAAATCATACCTTTGTTCTTGATCTAAGAAGATGAAAATAATAATCGCAGGAGCTGGAGATGTAGGTTTTCATTTGGCAAAATTACTAGCCTATGAGGAACATGAAATTGTACTTATAGATCTGAATGCAGACCTGTTACATTCGGCATCTAATTCTCTTGATGTGGCAACTGTCAAAGGAAGTTCTACCTCATATAGTGTGCTCGAAGAAGCTGATATCGAGAATACAGATTTGTTGATCTCTGTGACTGCTTCTGAGGAAACGAATATCACCACATCTATTATTGGGAAGCACCTCGGTGCAAAAAAAACCATTGCTAGGATAAGAAATCTAGAATACTTACTCAATAAGGATAAACTTGATCTCAAGGAACTTGGAATTGATGAAGTTATCTCGCCAGAATCGTTAGCTGCCAAGGAGATTAAGAGGTTGCTCAAAGAAGCTGCTTTGACAGATAGTTTTGAGTTTGACAATGGAAAATTGACACTACTTGGAGTTACCATTGGTGAAGATAGTTCGTTCTTAGGTCAGAAATTATACGAATCGACACAATCAAATCCAGATCAAAATTTTGTAACAGTTGCGATTTTACGAGGTGAAGAAACAATCATTCCAAGAGGAGATAATCAGTATCAATTGGGTGATCACGCATACTTTATTGCAGAACCTGAAGGGATCAATAAGATCATGGAACTCTCAGGAAAACCAAGAGTTGGCATCAAGAACGTCATGATTCTTGGAGGGAGTAAAGTGGGCTACCATGCTGCTAAAAGACTAAGTAGAAAGTTCAACGTGAAGTTGATCGAGAAGGATAAAAATAAGGCTTTCGAACTCGCGGATGAGCTTAAAAATGTAATGGTTATCAATGGTGATGGCCGTGATGTAGACTTACTTCAAGAAGAGGGCATCGAAAACATGGACGCCTTTATTGCGGTTACTGGTAACTCAGAGACTAATATTATGTCTGCGCTTGTTGCTAAAAAACATAAAGTAAATAAGACTATTTCGTTAGTAGAGAATATGGATTATATCCACTTATCTCAAGATATAGGAGTAGATACAATGATCAATAAAAAATTGATTGCTGCTAACTTTATATTCAGATACATCCGTCAGGGAAATGTAATTTCATTGACTAGTATTCATGGTGTGGATGCAGAAATACTGGAGTTTATTGTCAATGCAGGTTCTAAGATTACAACAAACACGATTAAACAACTCGACTTTCCTAAAGGAGCCATAATAGGTGGAGTTGTGAGAAAGGGAGTTGGTCAAACAGCTATGGGAGATTTTCAATTGCTCCCTAGAGATCGTGTAGTAGTGCTTTGCAGACCGGGGTGCATCCAAATAGTTGAAGAATTTTTCAAATAGATGTTTGCATAAGATGGCCTATAGATATTCCACACTAGTCAAAGTTTATTCTTATGCGGCTTAATATCCGAGTCATTATCGGGATCCTTGGGTTGCTGCTATCTATTAGCGGGATATCTATGTTGCTGTGTGTCCCCTTCTCAATCTACTACGGAGAAGATTGGTTGACTTTCATTTATAGTAGCGGAATAACCTTAATCGTAGGAATAAGTTGCTGGCTGATTGGCCAAAAGCAAAAAAATAAAGAACTTAAGAAGCGTGATGGCTATCTTGTGGTCACATTAGGTTGGCTGATGATGTCATTTTTTGGTACGCTGCCGTATTTCTTTTCTGGATCAATAGAGTTTTTTACAGATGCGTTTTTTGAGACCATGTCTGGATTTACGACCACTGGAGCATCTATTCTCAATGATATCGAAGCAATGCCGAAAGGGGTATTATTCTGGAGAAGTCTGACACAGTGGATTGGGGGTATGGGGATCATTGTTCTCACAGTGGCGATCTTACCAATTTTGGGAATTGGTGGCATGCAGTTGTTTGTGGCAGAAGCTCCCGGTATCAGTCCGGAAAAACTTAAGCCAAGAATCAAAGACACCGCAAAAAGGCTTTGGCTTATCTACTTAAGTCTCACAATATTAGAGTTGGTGTTATTAATGTTTGGAGGCATGTCCTTTTTTGATGCAATCAATCACTCCCTGACCACTATGGCTACCGGTGGATTCTCTACTAAGCAGGACAGTATTGCCTTCTTTGATTCTGCCTATATCCAATATGTCATTGTGCTCTTTATGTTTTTAGCTGGAACAAGCTTCACCATAACCTATTTTGGGTTCAAAGGAAAATTCAAAAAACTTTGGTCAAATGAAGAGTTTAGAGTGTACCTAGTGATTACCGCAGCATTGTCTATTATAATTGGCTGTACTATTTATCTTTTGGGTGGTACCGATATTGAGCTGGCGTTTAGGGAAGCACTCTTTCAAACTGTTTCCATTCTTACCACAACTGGCTATGTGTCAACAGACTATACACAATGGATGCCATTCCTAACAATGGTTTTCTTTACCTTGATGTTTATTGGAGGATCTTCCGGTTCAACAGCTGGAGGTGTGAAAATTGTAAGACACATTATTTTATTTAAAAACAGTTTCTTGGAAATGAAACGACAACTTCATCCTTCTGCAGTCATTCCGGTTCGGCTAAATCACAAAGCCATCAATCGAGATATCACGTTTCACGTATTGGCTTTTATGATGATTTATATTCTAATATTTGCCCTTGGCAGCATAGGGATAGCACTAACAGGAGTAGATGTGATGACAGCTATCGGAGCGTCTGCTACTTCACTTGGCAATATTGGTCCTGGGTTGGGTTCGGTAGGTCCTGTCAATAATTTTGCACACATGCCAGATGCCAGTAAATGGATTCTTAGCTTTCTTATGTTATTAGGAAGGCTTGAGTTATTTACTGTGCTGATGCTATTTACTCCGTACTTTTGGAGACATTCCTAGTTGGACTTCATTATCGCAGGTAAATTCTGATAATAATCTTCTTCAATTATTTACTCTATTAATTTAGATGCTCATTTTACGGAGTTGACAATAGCTTTTCTAGAAGGATAGCTCTACTTGGAACCTAACTCTAAATGCATCTTTACTGTCGTTAGTATCATGGTCAATATGGGTGAAGTCACTTTGTACTTTTAAGCTGTGACCAACTATATACCTCGAAAGACCCAAGGTCATTTCTGTGTAGTCATCTCCCCAGTTATTATCCTCTGGCTTGATACCGGTATATCTAACTGCCACTTCAAAATTATTCTTTAACAAATATCCTGCTTGTAGATTTATGCCCGTTCCAGTGATGTAGAATGTTTGATTCAAACTTCCATCATCTTCAAGAATATATCCAAAAGGAACATTGGCAGTTTTTTTATTGGCATATTCAATCATCGTAGAGAATCCATTGTATTTAAACATAGCATCTATAAACGTTGTTTTTATGTCTCTGGCATAGCCATTCAAAAACTTACCTTTAAATCCTTGAACTCTTGTTGTACTATTATTCTGATCATAAGTCACCCCTATAGACAGCTTGGGCTTTTCTTCTCTTTTCAAGTCACTTCCAAAATAATCTCCCTTACTAGTAAACTCTCCAAAAGGTAAAAATTCAATTCTACCCGTAAACTCATAACCTCCAATATTGTCATCGGTATAATTTCTACCTTCCCCCATCGAAATAGATCCAGCTTCTTTCACTACCATCTTGCCCATATTATGCTTATGGTGCAATTGGACGCCTGTACCACGATCGATGGTGTATTTAGAGTTGACCTGACTACGATCAACAAACTGAAGTGCTTGTGATGAGATTACACGCTCTCTGTTGCCAGGAAGTTTTGTTTGACCAAACCACAATTCCCACCCTGGTGAGAACTTATATTTCAAAACAGCATCTAATACAATACTTGCAGCTAAGTTGTTTTCGGATGCTACTTTTCCATTGTCACGATTACTCACCGCTAGCTCTATTTTATATTGTAATTTAGGATTATAAGCATGCCCATTGAATTTCAACCTTGATCTACGAATCATGACATTGTCACTCCATTCGTCTGATTCGAGATTCAATTCTCCATTATAAAGAGTTTGAAATCTTATGCTTGCTTTCATGGAGAAAGAAGAGTCTTTAGCTACTATTTTAAGACCTTTTCCAAATTTGTTGTTTGAAATCTCTTGGGCGACAAGGGCAGTAGCCATAGAGACAATAAGACTAAATACTAAAATTCTTTTTTTCACTTTCGCGTTATTTACTTTTTCGGAAAAGTAAGATAATAAATTGTGACTTATTAAGTTAATGTTAATAAATTATTAACATGTTATTAAATTATGGATTACCTAAGTCCAGAATCTAAAAAGGCCGGCCAAATGGCAAGCCTTTTTATTGAGTGTCAAGTGAACTATTATCGTATTCGATCCACAGATCTTACTAGATCTTCGTCTTTTTTGATAGCGCGAATGGCCATTCTATTGAAAATCATTGCTAGTGCTGGCATAAATAAACCAACACCAAACTGACCCGGAATCGTTGGCAGCCATTGGTCTTGGCCCGAGAAGATAAACCACATCAAAAGTCCTAAAATTATGACGATCAAGACTGAGTTAAGCATTCCAAGTTTCATTTGGAGTAGCCTGTTTTTATATTGAAAGAGTTCGATGATTGAAATCAATATAATTACTCCCGCGAGTGCACCAGCTAATGCAAATGGCATATATTCTTTTGTGCCAATCTCATCAGCTTCTGTATATTGCTCATGAGCGATTGCTTTGAGTTGGTGTACCTCTCCAGTTGCTATGTCCATCTTTCCCCATATTGGTAGGTATAAGAATGCCCCCATACAGGCGATCATAAGCACTAAAAATATTGATTGGATTCTTTGTATCATTTTTTAATTGATTTTGTCGTATGTCTATTGCCTTTTATACAATGATTGATTCAGAGATTCTATAAATTGCGCTGCAAAGTAAATGAATAGATATTCAAATAAGAAATAGGAATAAACTTAATCACGGACTCATCGATTAAAATGGGTCAAAATATATCAAGCTTATGAATTCTGCATACATCATAGATATAGTAAGAACTCCAGTAGGAAAGTATGGAGGCACATTAGCCTCAGTACGTCCTGATGATCTTGCGGCCCATGTCATCAAATCATTGGTAGAACGCAATCCTCAGTTGCCACTTGAATTGATCGAAGATGTGATTTTTGGTGCAGCTAATCAAGCCGGAGAAGACAATAGAAATGTCGCAAGAATGGCAAGTCTTCTGGCTGGAATTCCCATTGAGGCTGGTGGTGTTACTGTGAACAGACTATGTGCGTCCGGTTTGCAATCTATCATGGATGCTTCTCGTGGAGTGATGCTTGGAGAAGGAGGTGCCTATATAGCAGGAGGTGTTGAGAGCATGAGTCGTGCACCATTTGTCACCGCTAAGTCTGAAAGTGCGTATAGCCGTAAAGTTGAGACCTATGATACTACAATGGGCTGGAGATTTATCAATAAGAATTTGTCAAAACTTCATCATCCATTCGGCATGGGAGAAACGGCAGAAAATGTAGCTGATAAGTGGGGGATAAGTCGTTTGGCGCAAGATGAATTTGCTTATAATTCACAATTAAAGTATCAAGCTGCACATGAGGCTGGCAAGTTTGATGATGAGATAGTAACAGTGAGCATTCCTCAACGTAAGAAAGAACCTATTGTCTTTAGCAAAGATGAACACCCAAGACTATCCTCAATAGAAAAGTTGGGAACTTTGAATCCGGCATTTCGAGAGGGTGGTAGTGTAACCGCTGGCAACTCCTCAGGAATCAATGATGGTGCAGCTGCAAGTATTGTGGTCAGTGAAGAGGTGATTAAAAAGTATAATTTGACACCAAAAGCACGAATAGTCTCTATGGCTGTCGCTGGTGTTAGCCCTGACTGCATGGGTATTGGTCCAGTTCCAGCAACAAAAAAAGCACTAAAACGTGCTGGATTGTCAGTTAAAGACTTGGACCTGATCGAACTCAATGAAGCATTCGCGTCTCAATCATTGGCATGTATGAAGGATCTTGAATTAGATCCATCCATTGTCAATGTTAATGGTGGATCGATCGCGATCGGTCATCCGCTAGGGGGTAGTGGAACTAGAATTAGCGCTACCTTAATCCATGAAATGCAGAAAAGAGATAATGCAAAATACGGTCTAGCCACTATGTGCATTGGTGTTGGTCAAGGGGCAGCGATGATTTTTGAGAAAGTTTAAACTTCGAGGTTAAGTATTTTCTATAATATAATTCAATACACTTTTGCAAAGATACTTCTTCGAGATCGCGTACTTAGGCACCAACTATCATGGTTGGCAAATGCAGCCTAATGCTATTACTGTTCAACAGGAAGTGAATAGATGTTTGTCAATGATTCTGAAAACAGAATTAAATATATCAGGAAGTGGACGTACAGATACGGGGGTTCATTGCAGACAACAATTTTTTCATGTGGACTTAGACTTGAAATTGAGCACTGATGACTTGCTGTTTAAACTCAACTCTATGCTTCCTTATGATATTAGTATCAAATCTATAGTTCCAGTCACCAAAGAAGCACATGCAAGATATGATGCGACCGCGAGGAGTTACGAATACCACCTTAACACCAAGAAAAATCCATTTTCTAAGGAAATGTCTTATTATTTCCCAAAACCACTCAATATTCAAAACATGAATCTTGCTGCTACGTTATTGTGTGGGGAAGCACAGGATTACGAAGCATTCAGTAGGATAAAAACATCCGTTAATAATTTTATTTGCTCTATTAGTACTGCTCAATGGGAGGTCGAAGGAGATAACTTAATCTTTCATATTACGTCCAATAGATTCTTACGAGGAATGGTGAGAGCAGTAGTGGGAACATTAATGGATGTTGGTCAAGGTAGAAAATCGGTAGATGATATACAGACCATTTTGGAGAGTAAGGATCGTAAGCAAGCGGGAAGAGCAGCTCCAGCTCATGGGTTGTATCTTACGAAAGTCGTGTATCCTAATAATGTATATATTAAAAGTATTAAATAGTCATTGAAAAAAGAAAAAAGTAATAGCGGCCAAATTGTAGACTTCAACATACTCAAAAGGTTAGTTGGTTTTATTGTTCCGTACAAGTCGAAGTTTTATGTTCTCATTGCGCTTACTATTCTGCTAGCAGTTTTAGCCCCTGTTCGTCCTTACCTCATACAATATACTATAGATCAAGACGTCACCACAGGCAATCACCAAGGGCTACTCAACATGATTATGTTGCTGATTGGGTTACTCGTAGTGCAGGGTGTCGTCCAATATTTGCATACCTATCTATCTGGCTGGCTTGGTCAGTATATAATTCGCGACCTTAGAGTGAAACTGTACAAGCACCTAGTAAGGCTCCGGCTAAAGTTTTTTGACAATACGCCTATTGGGCAATTAGTGACTCGGACGATTTCTGATATCGAGACGCTCTCTGATGTATTCAGCCAAGGCTTGGCGGCAATGGTAGGGGACTTGCTTCAATTGGTATTTATACTTATCGTGATGTTCTATACGGACTGGAGATTGGCATTGATAAGCTTATCGATGTTGCCACCTTTGATTTTGAGTACTTATATTTTCAAGGAGAAAATCAAAACAGCTTTCAATGAAGTTCGCACAGCTGTATCCAATCTCAATACTTTTGTTCAAGAACGAATTACTGGAATGAGTATCGTTCAGATATTTGGCAATGAAGAAAGAGAATTAAACAAATTCAAGGAAATCAATGAAGAGCATCGTAATGCCAATTTGAAAACTGTCAAATACTATTCAATATACTTTCCTGTTGCTGAGATTTTTA
This sequence comes from Cyclobacteriaceae bacterium, assembly GCA_034112085.1. Lineage (GTDB taxonomy): Bacteria > Bacteroidota > Bacteroidia > Cytophagales > Cyclobacteriaceae > JAWUWD01. The sequence goes on along the minus strand of JAWUWD010000030.1, from coordinate 20,479 downwards.
GTGCGGCTGGTATTGGACTATTGATATGGTTTGGTGCCAAGGGTGTCATGGATCAAGAAGAGACTGGTATTACATTAGGTATGTTGGTCGCATTCATTATGTATATCCAGATGTTTTTCCGGCCGATACGCATGATTGCGGATAGATTCAATACACTTCAACTCGGTATCGTCAGTACTTCCCGCATACTTACTCTACTCGATAGTGATGAGCATATTGTAGATGAAGGGCAGATAGAGCTCATTGATGTCAAAGGTGAGGTCACCTTTGATAATGTTTGGTTTGCATACAATGATGATGATTATGTATTGAAAAATTTGTCATTCAAAGTGTCACCTGGAGAAACCTTAGCTCTAGTAGGAGCAACAGGCGCAGGAAAGTCTTCTACAATCAACCTTTTGAGTCGCTTTTATGAGATCAATAAAGGTACTATCATGGTCGATGAACAAAATATCAATACCATAAAGCTTGATAGTTTAAGGGAAAATATCGGAGTAGTATTACAAGATGTATTCTTGTTCTCAGATACTATTCGATACAATATCACTCTGGGCAATAATGATATAAAAGATGAGGCGATTATCGAAGCAGCCAAATTGGTTGGTGCTTGGAGCTTTATCAGTCAGTTGCCGGATACCTTGGATTATAATGTGATGGAACGTGGCGCAACCCTATCTGTGGGGCAGAGACAACTCATATCCTTTGTAAGGACAATGGTGTATAATCCTAAAATATTGATATTAGATGAGGCAACCTCATCTGTAGATTCTGAAACGGAGGAGATGATTCAGCAAGCTATTGCTAAAATGATGCATGGAAGGACTGCCATAGTCATCGCTCATAGATTGTCGACTATTCAGAAGGCAGATAAAATCATTGTCATGGACAAAGGAGAAGTTAAAGAAGAGGGGTCTCATGATAGCTTAATTAATCGAGAGGGGCATTACGCTCAACTGCACAGAATGCAGTACAAATAGGAAAAATAGCTTTAGCCGATAAGATCCCATTTCCACGTTCCCATATTAATAATAAATGTATCTTTATCTTTGATATGAGAATAGCACTTAAGGTTCTAGTAGTTTTTATTTGTTTTGGCAGTAGTGTGAGTTTTGCTCAGGGGCGTAAATCCACCTATAGCTACAAATATAAATCGGTGCGTATGTCAAGAAGTAAAGCGCAAGTTGTTTGTCCTATATTTGAAAATAGTGAATACCCTTATCATGGTATTGGTATTAAAGTAGGCGACCCTGTCGCACTGACTTATAAGTACTACCAAAGTGAAAAGTTCGCGATTGCCGTAGATGCCGGATCAGCAGCAAGTGGACTCTATAGTAGATATCATAGAGAACAGTTTACTGAAAATATCCCTAGTAACTTAAGTACGTTTGAAACTATCAGATACACTAGGCATGAAATCGTGAGTGAGTATGTCATTGAAGGGAAAATATTATACCAAACCAAAGCAGAAAAAATATTTCCTGGGTTACAATCCTATGCCGGGTTGGGTTGGCAGCTTCGCAGAGCTGAAATTAGATATAGTTATTTCTATGAAACTAACCTAAGAGATCGTGACATAGGTGAGTTTATTGCAAACAGATCCAGTCAGGGTCCTACAGCAACAATCGGGTTTGAATACGCTTATTTTAAACTACCTGTGTCAACATTTATGGAGATTACTGGATTTATGGATGTCATGGAAAACCCAGGCTGGACGAGACTACAAGGTGGTATCGGTATTCGATACGTCTTTTGATCATAATTTAGGGTTGTTTATTAACATTTCTCATTGCTCTTCTCATTAGGAATCTTTCGATTACTATATCTATAGGCTTAAGTAATAAAGCAATTATTCCCTTGAGGAAAAGCCCAGTATATTCACTAGTTGTATTTTCTTCGATTATTGGCTCAATGAACCATTCAGAAAATATAAATAACACAATGGCAATAAGTAGCACTATGCTTGAGGCTTTTTGACCGACTTTTGCTTTCATCAACATATTGATGGTGTCTTGAAGGACCTGATTATTCAATTGCAATTCCTCATTGACTTCACCAATCTCATTTTTTTGAATATTGAGTTGTTGATTAGCGTCATTGAGCTTGGTATGCAATCGATCGCTTACAGAGGTCAGTACTTTAGTTTCTTTTAGAAGCTTTTCGTAGTGACTGGCAAGGTCTTGATACGACTTTTCGAGAGTCTCTTTGGATATAGATTCGTCTCCAATATCTTGCTTGACTTTTTCTAAGATACTGGCCTCTTTGTGAAATACATTTAATTTTTTAGTCATACCCTAATTGCCAACCCGAATTCAGGTCCTATTCGTTTATAACTAAATTAATTTCAAAATCTACCACTTCATTAAATTCGCTAGCGGTTTCTTCCATATCCTCATCATCTTCGTCATAATACCAATTGACTACCAATCCGCTAATTTTTTCTAGAATATACAATATATCTAGTATTACTTTAGAAGAACTGGTGTTGAAGTACTCCAACTTGAAGGAAAACACAGTTCTGCCACTCGGAGACTTTGCGTATTCTTCTAACCAATCCATCACAGGGTTATAAAACCCCAATGAATCTTCAGGGATAGACTTTCCAGATATCTCGAATTGCTCCAAGCTTGGATTGAAATCAATCTTTGGAGTATTCTCGGTAGCTTTAATATATAGTCTGTCCATGCATGGTTTAAACGAAGGGACTAAATTTAGTGAATAGATTTTACCATGAAAGAAAAATTAAAGTGAATATTTGATAAAACACAGCTTAACTATTATTTATTTATTTTAAAATAAAAATAGTTATATTATACTTTTGGTGCTTTTATGCCCAAACTTTAGTACCCTCTGTACAATTTTTACACATCTCAATATTGCTTCGAGAAGAGATCAATAATTCTCTAAATTTATTGTATTCGGAGCCTTTCCACAATTCTGTGAAAGACACTTCATTCATCTTACCCATAACGTGATGGGCATCTTTGTCAAAGCAACAAGGGACCACACGACCATCCCAAGTCACCACACATGAATGCCACATCTTCCAACAATGATTCAGCAATTTGCTCTTAATGCTATATGTGCCATTACGATTGGGTTTGTATCTAGAATATTTGGATTGTTCAGGGATCAGTGATGAGCCATTTTCAAAGTCGTAGATCTGAGCAGTCTTGAATAGCACTTCGTCTACTCCGATACTCTTTGCTAGGTCTCTTACTTCATCCAGTTGATGTTCATTTGGCTTGACGACTAAAAATTGAAAAATGACATGTGGGGTTTTAGATTTCAATTCCTTTTTCCAGTGCATAATTTGCTTAGCTCCGGCTACTACCTTTTCCAGATCTCCACCAACACGATAAGCTTCATAGGTTTCTTGCGTAGTCCCGTCTATTGAAATAATGAGCCGATCCAGTCCTGATTCTACTGTCTTTTTGGCTTTGTCGCTTGATAAATAATGCGCATTGGTGGAAGTGGCGGTGTAGATATTCTTGTCAGTAGCATACTTGACCAAGTCTAGGAACTGAGGATGTAGATAGGGCTCACCTTGAAAATAGAACAAGAGATAGAGCAGTGTTTGTTCAAGTTCATCAATTGATTTTCTGAAAAAATCATTGTCCAACATTCCTGTCGGTCGTGTGAATGAGCGCAATCCACTTGGACATTCCGGACATCTTAAGTTACAGGATGTTGTTGGCTCAAACGATAGACTTATCGGCATACCTTGATGAATGGCCTTCTTTGTAATACGAGAATATATATAACTCTTTACAATCAAGAACGAATTCCAGGTCCTGCGCCAAGTAAACTTGGATAGAAAATTAATCCCATCTACATATTTTGACATTGCCATGATTTAAACTTACGATATAAGGACTTTAGTTTCCCTTTTTTATTGCAAATCTTAATACGTTCGTTTTCAAATATTCATAACTTGACGAACTATGAGAACAGCAGTAATCGGTGGTGGGGCAGCAGGATTTTTTGCGGCCATTACATGCGCGCAACTAAATCCTTCAGCTCAAGTTACCATATTTGAAAAGACCAGCAAGCTGCTTGCAAAAGTCAAGGTTTCTGGAGGCGGAAGGTGCAATGTTACACACGCATGTTTCAAGAATAACGAACTCTCAAAATTTTATCCACGTGGAGGGAAATTCTTAAAGAAAGCGTTCAATGAATTTAATACAACTGATACAATCAATTGGTTTAAATCGAAGGGCGTGAACCTGAAAATAGAAAGTGATAACCGAATGTTTCCTACCAGCGATGATTCTCAGACAATTATTGATTGTTTGTTAGGGGAGGCCAGGAGGTTGGGAATTACCATCAAGCAGAGGACGGCTATATTATCAATACATCAGAAGGATCAATATTTTGATTTGGAAACCGAGCAAGGCTCATATCAGGTTGATAAAGTAATCATTGGCTCTGGAGGAAGCCCAAAGGAAACCGCCTATCAATGGTTGGTAGACCTAGGGCATAATATTGACAGCCCTGTGCCTTCACTTTTCACATTCAATATGCCGAATGAGCCCATCAAAGAATTGATGGGTTTATCTGTACCCAACGCGCAAGTCAAAATTCAAGGAGAGAAACTGGAAAGTAATGGGCCGCTCTTGATTACCCATTGGGGAATGAGTGGGCCTGCTATTTTAAAATTATCAGCCTGGGGTGCAAGGCTACTTCATGAGAAATCATACCAATTTAAAATTCACGTCAATTGGCTGGGTGGCATAAAAGAAAATCAATTGCGGGAGAAGCTGATAATGGATCATGATAACATTAAAGCTAGGAATGTTAGCAACCGAAATCCATTTGGAGTACCTCAACGGCTGTGGGATTTTATCTTAGATAAAAATGCGACTGATCCAGATAAAAAGTGGAGAGACTTAAGTAAAAAAGAAATTAATAGACTGATCAATTCTTTGGTTAATGATGTTTATGAAGTCTCTGGAAAAACTACTTTTAAGGAAGAGTTTGTGACTTGTGGAGGAGTAAGTTTAGATAGTATCGACAGTGCCATGGAGAGTAAGTCTTGTCCAGGAATGTACTTTGCGGGAGAGGTGCTTGATATTGATGGAGTCACTGGTGGGTTCAATTTCCAAGCTGCATGGACTACCGGATTTATTGCTGGTAAATCAGCGTGTTCATAATGCAATCGTTTGATTAGCAGTGCTTACATTTATAGTTACAGAAAGAATATGACCAAGATACTTACCATTATATTTTGCATCGCCTCACTAGGGACGACCATACAAGCGCAGCAATTATCAGATAATGCAGAAATAGTGGTGCTAACATTGGGGCCAGATGAGAATGAGCTTTACGCGGCATTCGGTCACAGTGCTTTTCGGGTGGTCGATCGTTCTCTCAATATCGATCGCGTATACAACTATGGGGTTTTCAATTTCGACCAGCCTAACTTCTACCTCAACTTTGCTAAGGGTTTTTTAAACTATAAACTAGACACTACCAATTATGACCGATTTAGGTATGTCTATATGTATTACAACCGATTTATACATGAGCAAATACTTAACCTCAATCAAACTCAAAAGCAAAAGGTATTTGACTATCTAGAGCAGAACATGTTGCCAGAAAATCAGTATTATTATTACGATTATTTCTACGACAATTGTGCCACTAGAATTAGAGATGTATTGGTCAATACACTTGGTGATGAGCTTACTTTTGATGGTTCATACATCACGACTGATTATACGATAAGAGAGCTTACGGATCTTTATTTGAAAGCTATTCCTTGGGGGGATTTGGGGATTGACCTATGTCTTGGATTACCAATGGATAAAACGGCAACTCCTTATATGTATATGTTTTTACCAGATTACATTGAGTCAGGATTCGACCATGCTTTTTTAAAAAATGACACTACTACGTTGCTGCTGGTAAAGCGTAGTGTCGCAACTTATCAGTCTCAACCAACAGAACCCATTGGGTCTTTATTTACTCCTAATTTGGTATTCTATTCACTCCTAGTTTTGGTGGTCCTCCTTTCTGTATTTGATATTAGAAGGCACAAAATTTCTAAATGGCTAGACATTACTTTGTTCGGAGTCGTAGGAATGATCGGCTTACTATTTTTCTTGCTATGGACGGTGACGGATCATGAAGCAGCAGCTCGCAATATGAATTTGCTCTGGGCACTGCCGACACATTTGATAGCGGCTATTTTCATGTTTAGAAAAGAATCACCAAAATGGCTCAAATACTATTTCATAGGAGTTGTCTTTATAAGTGTGGGCCTCTTAATGACCTGGAATTGGCTTCCTCAATTGATGTTAGCCTCTCTAATACCGTTGGTGATAGTCTTAGGTATTAGATCATGGCTTTGGATCAAGCTATTTGGAGAACCTTCTAGATGATCTATTTTCTGCACATAGCCTATGATGGTAGCAACTATCGAGGATGGCAGTATCAGCCAAATGTGATATCAGTTCAGCAGGTACTAGAAGAAAAATTGAAGCGAATTTTCAAAAGAGATATTGTGGTGTACGGATGTGGCCGGACCGATGCGGAAGTACATGCAAGCCAGTATATTCTCCATATTGATCTGGATCAGCCCATAGATTTTGATTTGAAATTTCGCTTGAATAAAAATCTACCAGATGATATCGCCATCTACGGGGTCTTGAAAATGGAAGATGGTCAGCATGCTCGATACGATGCGATTTCTCGGACTTACGATTATTATATTCATTTATACAAAGACCCTTTGCTGTCTAAGTATAGCTCTTACTATCCACTAGAAAATCTCAACTATGAGACCATGCATCAAGCAGCCGGGATGCTCTGCTCATATGGTGACTTCAGAGCTGTTTGTAAGCAGCCACAGTTGTATAAGCACACCAGGTGCAAGGTGTCTCACGCAGCGCTATATGTCGATACGCATCAACAGCGTCTTAGATTTACGATCACAGCAGATCGGTTTCTTAGAGGTATGGTAAGGTTGACCGTTTCGTTTTTACTGAAGGTTGGAACTGGAAAAATGACTCTCGAAGAATTTGAATATATCCTGGCTAATAAAATCGAAGTCCCAGAAAAACAATCTGCTCTGCCCAATGGGCTTTACTTATCTCGGATAGAATATCCCTATCTAAAAATCACTCCTAAAACAGCGTTCTTTAAGGTGTTGAAAATGGGGCTGGGCGAAGAAGCTAAAGTTGATGTTTAGCATTGAGTACCTCCATCACTTGATTCTTATAGTTTCTACCAATTGGTAATTCCTGATTAGGCACTTCGATAGTGGTAGGGGAATAACTCTCCACCTTGGACAAGGAAACTATATATGAGCGATGAATCCTCATAAAACATTCTTCAGGAAGCTTTTCTTCTAAATAACTTATTTTCTGATGGGTGACTAGCGCCTTGTCATGTGTTTTGATTCTGACATAATCTTTTAGACTCTCTATGTAGATAATGTCTTTAAGCAATAGCTTCACCATCTTTTTATCTACTTTCAGATAGATATATGCATCTTTCTGTTCAGTGATTTGAGCTACCTTCTCGGTGTCTTGAGTGAATTTATTGCCTTTGTATAGTTTACTGATTGCCTTCAAAAACCTGTCAAATGAAATAGGCTTAAGCAGATAATCTACAATATCCAGTTCATAACTCTCAATGGCGTAGTCTCTATAGGCGGTCGTGAAGATAATTTGTGGAGGATTTTGTAGAGATTTTAAAAATTCTATACCGGTCAACTTAGGCATTTGTATATCTAAAAAAATCACATCAATTGATTGCTTCTGTAATATTTCAAAAGCTTTGAGTGCATTGCTACATTTTGCGACTATCTCGAAGTCATCAAGTCTTTCAACGTATGATTCTATTACCTCTATCGCCAACGGCTCATCATCTACTATTATGCACTTCATTCTTCGGTGGTTAGGTCAAGCTTTAATACTATCAAAAAGGATACATCGGTATCAATCACTTTGAGGTCATATTTCCCTTCATATAGCAGTTCCAATCTCCTTTTGACATTGCTCATGCCAATTCCTTTTTTATAACTGGTTTCTGGCGTATTGTTATCTATATCACTCTTGCTATTGTCTACTTTGAGTGTCAAGTGACCTTCATTGACAGAGATATCTATACTTATCCATGCGTTGTCTATTTCATCGCTAGCGCCATGCTTGAAGCTATTCTCTACGAATGGAAGAATCATCATAGGAGCTATCATATTGCCGGTTACTTCTCCTTTGATGTTAAAGGCGATGTCTAGTCGATCTCCATATCTTATTTTCTCCAAGGCAATATAGTTTTGTAACATGTCTACTTCCTTATACAGCAACACATGATTGGCATTGCAGTCATAGAGCATATAGTTGAGCAAATCAGAAAGTTTCAACACCATATCTGGCGCATGATCGGATTTTTTCAAGGTAAGCGCATATAGGTTGTTGAGTGTGTTGAATAAAAAGTGTGGATGGATCTGGGCCTTCAAGAAATTGAGTTCAGCAGCTAATTTCTCTTGAGTAAGTTGCTGAGTTGAAATTTGAAATTGGTACCATTGCTTGAAAATTTTCACAACCAAAGCTATCGCTACCACTGGATAGATATACGTTGAGTTCTTGATAATTTTAGCTGGGTACCATATGGCTCCCCAAGAATCCGCTTCAGGATAAAATATCGGTTGTTCAATCTTGACAGCCGTCACCCAATGAAGCATTCCAGCTGACAAAAGTGTAATTATCAACAATAGAAAAAACCAAACATACTTTTTGGTTAAAAGGAATTTCGGTAGCAAAAAATAGATGACTATGTATGTAGCGATGATCTTCTCTGGAAGGTAAAGTGCTTGCAATTTAAATTGGAAATAATAGTTCTCAGAGAAACTTCCATATAGCATTGTGAAAAATGAAATGTATAGCAGCCAAAAGAGTACGTGTTTAGTGACTCTGGGGATTTTGTCTACATAATTTTCAGCTGATACAAACATATTCTAATCTCTAAGCTCTCAATTTAACATAATTTTTAATCGTATAAGAGCAGAAGCAGTTGTCTAAACAGTCGATATTCGACCAAATGCTGATATATACTTCCCAACTACTTAGCACATCATTCCAATCGCAAGAAAATCATTTTAATGCCATTAGGTAGGTGATATGTGCCATTTGTCTAATAAGACCTTTTTATCCAAACATTAGCCCTTGATAGTGAGTATGCACATTCAACAACTACAGCTCAACTAATGAAAAGGTCTTTACTCTTCCTATTAATAAGCTTCAATCTTTGGCATGTAAACGCTCAAGATACTCGTGAAAAATATCAACTCGCCATTAGCAAAACTTCAGACAAAGTAGTGATTGACGGTAAGCTAGATGAAGCTGCCTGGAAGAATGCGCAAGTAATTGACCAAATGATTAACCATTGGCCAATAGATACTGGTAAATCTGAGGCGGTTACTCATATTAAAATGACTTATGATGAAAATTTTATCTATCTAAGTGCTGTTTGTTTTGATAATGGAAAACGCATCATTCAATCTCTCAAAAGAGATGATCGCAATCACTGGCAAAGTGACGCCTTTAGCGTTGCGATAGATCCCATTAATCAACGTGCTAATGGCTTTATCTTTGCGGTAAATCCAGGAGGAGCACAATATGAAGGTATGATCAGTGTGCGAGGGAATGATCCCAACATCGATACAAACTGGGATAATAAGTGGTATTCTGCGGTACAACAAATGGATGACCGGTGGGTGGTCGAAATGGCTATTCCTTTCAAATCTCTCAGATACAACAGTACTAACACATCATGGGGAATCAATTTTATTCGAAATGATATGCAGCGCAATGCGTATTCTACATGGACACAATTTCCATTGAACTTTGGCGGGATCGATTTTGGATACAACGGGTTATTGCAATGGGATGTAGCACCTAAACAATCCAAAGGCAAAGTAGTACTTATACCTTACCTTTCAGGTGGAGTATACAAGAATCATGAAGACAATGAATCGACAACTTATGATGTTGACACAGGATTGGATGCAAAGATTGCATTGACTTCATCACTCAATCTTGACTTGACACTAAACCCAGACTTCTCAAATGTAGATGTCGATCAACAGGTTACAAACTTGAGTCGTTTTAGTCTATTTTTTCCAGAGAAGCGAAATTTCTTTCTTGAGAATAGCGATATCTTTTCAAACTTTGGGTCTTGGGGTTCTCGTCCATTCTTCTCAAGAAGAATAGGCTTAGATAACGGTGAACAAATACCAATCTTGTTTGGGGCAAGACTGTCTGGTAATATAACTGATGATACCCGTATTGGGCTAATGGATGTACAAACAAGAGCTACGGATGAAGTAGAAGCACAAAACTATGCCATAGCAGCTGTTCAAAAACGGGTACTAAAAAGATCTCTTATTAAAGGATTCGTAACGAATCGACAGGCCACTGTGTCGGGTGAGAATGGTTCGCGTCAAGATTACAACAGAGTAGGAGGACTTGAATTTGAATATTTATCCAACAATGGAAACCTAGGAGGAAGTATCAAACATCATTATGCAACGACAGATGAAGAAATGTCCGATAAGAACTCATCATCTGCTGAGCTATACTATAATGTAAAGAAATTTTTCACCGGAGTCAATTTCACCAAAATGGGTGAAAACTTCATCGCAGATGCTGGGTTCACACCAAGGCTGAATAACTATGATGCTGCAAATGATACCACTGTCAGAATTGGATACACAAGGGTCAACCCTTGGATTGGATTCAATGTGTATTCTAGTGGCGGCATCATTAATAGACATGGTGGGAGAACTTGGACTGTATTGACAACAAACAAAGACGGCAGCTTTAACGAACGAAGAAGTACATTTGCATATGTATTCGACTTTGCTGATAAAAGCGATTTTAGAGTTGACATTCAAAACACAGATGTTCAATTACCTTTTGAAACGGACTTAATTGGTGAGGATGACTTTTTACCTGCAAATCGGTTTATATATACTGATCTTGGTGTCCGGTACAATTCTGATCCTCGAAAAGTCTTGTCACTGAAGTCCTCAATGCGTTATGGAGAATTCTTCAGCGGCAGAAAGTTTACACTGTCTAGCACATTGAATTTCCGAAGTCAGCCTTGGGGTAATTTTGGAATAAGCTATACGCAGAACAAAGTGGATTTGGGGAGATTGTATGGCAGTACTGATCTTCATCTTATTGGTCCAACTGCACAGATTTCTTTCTCCAATACAATGTTCTGGACTTCATTTCTACAATACAATACGCAGGCTGAAAACTTTAATATCAACAGTAGGTTTCAATGGAGGTTTAAGCCCATGTCGGACTTATTCATTGTCTATAGTGAGAACTACACCACCACAGATTTTAAAACTAAGAATCGTGGATTGGTATTTAAGCTGACCTATTGGCTCAATGTATAGCATTGGTTAGCTATCGAGATTTTTAATCCGGGTCTCAACGGTAGCAACCACTATGGCCACCCCTTCGTAAGTTGGGGTGGTTTTTTATTATGTCAATCTCGCGTTTAAAAACACCTTTTACTGTTTATCCACCCTTTTACATTATCAGTTCCAAATGCTAGTCAGCAGTCATTACGAATGCCCATTCTCCTATTAAGGCATCTTCTCTGCCTCCTTGATTTCTTCCCTCTATCTGGAAGACAAGCCTTGCATTGGACTCAGTTAAATCTTCAATACTGATTTGAACGCCATCACTTCTTAAGATTGTATTTACATTTTCGAGATTAGGAAAAGAATAGCTCCCCGATGTCGGCCAAACCAATACGCTTTCATCAGAAAGAGAAGTTGCTGTATACCCTTTATTTTGATCAAAGGCTAGTGTGAAACCACTCCAGTCAGTGGTGACCTCTTGACTTTGAAAAGTAACTGAAGTTGCACTCCAAGTTTTCCCTAAGCCATCTACTACTTTTTGTATTGGATCAACTGTAGGGCTGTCGTCTCCTCCACAAGCGAAGGTGATCATTGCGGCAGCTATTATAAATATTGTATTTCTTATGGTCGTCATCTTCTATTTTGTTTAATGTGTAATCGTAATTCGTTCAACTTTTTGTGTGCTCTCCGTTTTAATTACTAGGAGATATTGACCTGATTTGAAGTTGCTAACATCCATAGTGGTAGAAATTTGATTAGAAGATGCAATTTCCATAGCTGTCAACACGCGACCTGACATATCCATGAGTTGTATTTCTATTGCATTTGGTTTTTCAAATGATGCCTCAATGGTTAAGTAATCTTTTACTGGATTTGGATAGTAGCTTATGCTTGTATTATTCAAGTCCCTTTCGGTAGCCAACACAATATCACCTATGGTGAGTGTTATTGATTCAGAACAATCATTGCTATCTGTCACCGTCACATTGTAGTCTCCGCCAATAACTCCGGACAAATCTTGAGTAGCAGTCCCATTACTCCAGTTATATGTATACGGCTCAGTTCCGCCAGTTACTGAAATATCAGCTGCTCCATCATTACCCGCAACTACATCCGTAATGCTTGTTACAGTCGCGGAAAAGCCATTACAAGGATCAGGATTTACTGTCACATCAAAACTTGTACTTGCTGAGGTAGGATTGAAATTTGCATCTCCATCTTGTATTACTTCTACGACTACTGTTCCTTCAGTTCCATCCAATGTGATAGTTGTCCCACTTATAGTGGCTGGTCCTGACTGAACTATATATGTCAATGCAAGATTACTAGTTGTATTGGCAACCACATCAAATGGTGTATCGGTTGTGAATTTATCGGCAATAGTATCTATCGTAATTGTTTGACCTGTTTTTGATGGATCAGTGATCGTAAATGATATGCTAGTATTTGCGCTATTGTAGTTTACATCTCCAGCTTGTGTCACTTCGACAACTACCGTTCCAGTCGATCCACTCAATGTTATCGTTGTTCCATTTATTGCTGCAGGACCAGATTGAATTGTGTAGTTTAATGCTAGCCCACTTGTAGTTGATGCTATTATATCAAATGCCGCATCAGTTATAAACTTATCATCTACAGGATCAACAGATATCGTTTGGTCTGCTTTATCAATGGTTAGTGTCCCGTCCACTAGTGTGAATGAATAATTATTTGCTACTCCATTTGCTAAACTAATTGGATATGTTCCTGCCTCGCTCATATCTGTCGCTGTTGTAGATATAGTTGGTTCAGAAGTTAAAGCGGAGGCATCTTCATCATTTACAAATCCACTGTATGAATAGCTTAATGTAGGTACTAGATCACCGTAAGTAATGGTATAGTCATCGGCTGTTGCTGTAAGTACTGCATGATTAACTATAAAACTTTTTTGAACACTACTAGCTGGATTAAATGAATCATCACCAGTTTGTGTGGCTTCAATAATAACCACTCCTGCACCAGCTATACTAACGGTATTTCCTGATAAAGTGGCAGTACCACTTACTATTGCAAAACTTACGGATAATTCTGAACTTGCAGTTGCCGATAAGTTGAAATCAACTTCACCAAATGTTTTGTCAGCGATGTCATCAAAAGTTATGGTTTGATCTGTTTTTGATAGATCACTTACAGCAAACGATGTTGTAGCATTGGCCACATTATGATTTACATCACCGACTTGATTTGCTTCTACCACAACTGTTCCGGTGGTACCATCGAGTGTTACCGTTGATCCACTAATAGTCGCAGGACCTGACTCTATGGCATAAGTCAATGTTAACCCTTTGTTTGAGCTGGCTACGACATCAAAAACTCCATCAGTAATTTCTTTGTCTGCAATAGGGTCGATGGTTATGGTTTGATCTACTTTGTTAATGGTTAATGTTCCATCCACCAATGTGATTGAATAATTGTCCGCTGTTCCACCGGCTAAACTAATTGGATATGTTACTGCATCGCTTGTAGCTGATGCCACTGTAGATATAGTTGGTTCAGAAGTTAAATCTGTTGAGTTTTCACTATTTACAAATCCACTATAAACAAATGTTAATACTGGAATAGCATCTCCATATGTAATAGTATAGTCATCAGCTGTTACTGTAATTACTGCCTGATTTACAGTGAAACTTTGTTGTACTGCTTGAGCGGCTGCAAAAGTTCCATCACCTGGTTGTGTAGCTTCAATAGTTACGCTTCCGACTTCAGTTATGCTCAATGTATTTTCACTAATTGTAGCAGGACCACTTATCACTTCATAACTAACAGGTAACCCTGAATCAGAAGTAGCTGTTAGAGTAATTTGTTCTCCATATGTTGCGTCTGATAAAGTGCCGAATGAGATATCTTGATTGGTTTTGTCTTCAACAGTTACTGTTGCAGTTGCTGTACTGAAATTTCCATTAACATCTTCTACTGTTAAGGTAACTGTATTCGCACCAACATGCGTTGCTGTAAATGAAGTGACATCTAAACTCATTACAAGATCAATTATGGACGTACAATTGTCAGTTGATCCATTATCTATGTCGGCCGCTGTTATTGCAGCATTACCAGCAACATCTAAATTAACGACCATGTCTTGAGTAACTACTGTTGGTATAACAGTATCTTCAACGGTAACTGTTGCAGTAGCTGTTGATTGGTTCCCTGTTGCATCTTCTACTGTAAGTGTTACGGTATTTATTCCAAGTTCAGTACATGAGAAATCAACAATATCTAAACTTAGTAATAATCCAGAGGAACAATTATCAGCAGAATCATTGTCAATGTCATCTGCAACAATTGATGCGTTACCTGATGCATCGAGCTGTACTATGATGTCTTGAGTAATTGCGGTTGGTGCTAAAGCATCTACTACCGTTACTGTGGCCATGACTGTCTTTTGATTGTTAGAGGCATCTGTAACTGTTAAGGAAACTGCATTTGCTCCCAAATTGCCACAGGTAAAGACAGTTTTATCTAGGCTCAAAACTAAGCTATTAGCAACGGTACAATTATCGGATGAACCATTATTGACATCTATAGCTGTAATTGCTACATTACCTGTAGCATCTAATTGTATGGTAATATTTTGTGCTATAGCGTTCGGACTAATAATATCTTCTACCGTTACTGTAGCAGTAGTTGTGCTCTGATTTCCCGTTGCATCTTCAACAGTGAGTGTTACTGTGTTCGCCCCTAAATCGGTACACGCAAAGGCTGTTTTATCTAGGCTTAATACTAGATTACCCACTGAAGTACAATTATCAGCAGAACCATTATCGACATCCGCAGTAGTAATATTTGCATTGCCAGCAGCATCTAACTGAACTGTAAAGTTTTGTGCTATTGCGGTAGGGTTGACTACATCACCTACTGATACAGTCACCGTTTCTGTCATTTCTAAACCACAAGATTGACCACATGAAATAGATACTCCTGAACTAACCCAATCCGTAGCGCTATCCATATTAGTAAGTGTTCCATTATTGTTTCCCTTTAAATCGGTAGCTGTTAGTCCTGTATTTTCATTGAAATTATAATAAAGGCCTAAACCTGACTCTGTACCCGTTAAACACCTATCTTTTCCAGCGAGTATTTCACTTGCTGTTTTAGCTGTATTCCAAATTCTAACTTCATCCATTTGTCCATTAAAATACTCAGCAGCTCCTTGAATTCTATCTTCCCCAATAACAACATTAGAAGAACTCATAATGAGTGAAGAAAATGGAGCAGAACCACTTGTACCCACAAGCACACCATCTACATAAAGCTTAATTACTCCAAACGTAAACGTTGCAGCCACGTGATTCCAAGTATTTAAGGTAAGTACATTAGGAACACCAAATAAATGAGCATTATTACTTACACCCGATACCCCAAACCTCAAAGCTTTACCATTATTAAAGGTAGCATCATAAGTGTCAAGTACTATTTCGCCACCTAATACAGAACTAGTTCCTTGGTAACTTGATATGATACGTGAAAAGCCTGCAGATCTAGGGTACAACCATAATTCTACGGTTAATGTATTAGTAGCCGGTGGGATATATGTTGTCACTATTTTATCATTCACTCCATCAAAATCAAGCCCACTATGAGGAGCTGGAGCAACAAACTCTCCATACACATTATAAGTTGCAGTGGAGTTTAGAGTTCCTGTATTAAAGCTCAACACACTTCCTGTTCCAGCCATTGGTCCGTCAACAATTGCATTGTCAGCATCATTTCTTAAATAGTAATCTATTCCAGTAACAGAGCTACCAGTGGATATATCTACAGAGCCTCCTCCTGGGCAAAAATTGGTTGCATTAGCAGTTACGGTTTCATCAGTAATACCAATTGTTACCGTAACTGTTGCGTCAACAGTTGATTGATTCCCTGCTGCATCATCTACCATTAATGTAACTACATTGGCTCCTATATTACTGCAATCAAACTCGGTTTTGGTGAGAGATAAGGTAACTCCAGAACAATTATCTGACGAACCATTATCAACATCGGCAGGTGTAATGATTGCGAAACCTGTATTAGCATCTATTTGAACTGAAATGTTTTGAGCCACAATGGTTGGTGGTGTTGCATCGCCAACATTAATCTCTGAGAGCATTTGATACCCACAATTAACATACTTAGCACAAGAAAACCCCGTGCCAGAGGCAACCCAATCAGTATTGGCATCCATATTCGTGAGAACACCATTGGTTCCATTTACTAAGTCGGTTGTGGTTAAACCACTGCTATCATCAAACGGAAAGTAGTACTCCAAATCTGTTTCAGTACCTACTAAACAATTATCTTTATTTGCTAAGATTTCTGCAGTAGTTCTTGTTGTAGTCCACATACGTACTTCATCCAACTGACCTTGAAACGCAGAACCTCCAACACCAAAAGCTGGATGATCAATTTTTGCAATTTTCATACTCAACCCAGCGGTGTTTGTCATTTGCACAGTTGGTGTATAATTAGCATCAGTAATAGCTTGTTCTACACCATCAAAATAAACCTTGATGTCAGTCCCGCCATCATAAGTTACAGCCAAATGAAACCATTGGTTGCTAGGCGGGACAGAGTAAGTATTCCCACCTAGGGAAGCTTCTCCTCTATCATGAAAAACTGCCAATTTATTAGTTCCTTGCTGAACATAAATTTCTATATCACTAATAGTACTATTACCTATTGAAAAGATAGGCCAATGTCCTCCTACTGGAACTGCTACTTTAACCCAAGATTCAAAAGTGTAGCCATTTTCATAATCAAAAGAAGCATTGATATTTGTGGCTACATAGTCATTTACACCATCAAAAGCTAGTGCTGAATTATCGGTTGCTCCAATGTATTGCGCAAACACATTATAGCCGGTTGTTTCCGTTAAGCTTCCTGTATTAAAATTTAAGATGCTGCCAGTTCCTGCCAATGGACCATCTATTATGCTGTTATCTGAGCTTTTTCTAAGTACGTATTCTAACCCAACTTGTGAGCTTGCTGTAGAAATGGTTGCAGACGGATAGGTAGTTGCACCATCAGGGCAAAAATCTCCATTAGTGGAGGTTAGTTCCTGATCGTTAATAGTTGATGAAGATACATTAACAGTTACATCTGTTGAGGCTGTATTGCCACTTGCGTCTTCTGCCGTTAGGGTCACAATAAAGTCTCCCGTTTCTCCACAAACAAAAGTTGTTTTTGAGAGGGATAAAGTTAGGCCTCCTCCACAAGCATCATTAGAACCATTATCTATCATAGCAGGTGTAATGGTTGCTTCTCCACTGGCGGATGTTTGCACCATAATATCTTGACCAATTGCGGTTGGAGCTTGTATATCTTCTACGGTGATAGTTATTGGAGTTGTTCCAATAATATTTCCATTACCATCTTCTGCACTTAGGGTTACGGTATTACTACCAAGTTCGGCACATGTGAAAGTGGAAATACCAAGACTAAAGTTGGTAATTGCAGCACCACATGTTGTAATAGAACCAAGGTCAACATCTGCTGGCGTAATAGAGGCATTTCCACTTACATCCAATTGCACTGTTAAATCAGTTGTTTTAAAAACTACTTCTGGTGTAGCTGGACAAGTACTTGTATATGTAACGGCTGCAAGTCGTGTTCCTTTTGAATTTGCCACATACTGTCTAATTCTTATATACCCTCGACCAGGAAAACCAGAGAAGTTTATTGTGAAGTTTTGCCAGGTCGGAGTAGTATTTATTGATTGAGAACTAACTATAGCTCCGTTTTGAATTCTTTCCACATGAAAACTACTGGGATAGTTTTCATGTGTTCTTGCTTGAAGAACAAGTGTTCCTTCCAGGTTGGCTACATCTCTAAGATTGATAACTGCTCCGTAAGTAGGATGCCCCCAAAAAATACCATTATTGTTATCAATCGCAGTATTTCCGTTTGGTTGTGTCCAACAAGCAGGGAGACCAAATCCAAAATGTTCATTTATAGTAAGCACAGGGTCGCATTGCGCAATACTGTTTTGTGTAAAGAGAAAAGAAATAAATAAAATCAGGAATAATTTTTTCATAATAGAGAATTGTTTGTGCTGATTGATGGCAATCCATCTTCAACTTCAACTTCAAATCTATATTATCATGTAGGCTTATTATGCGTTGGTGAGAATTCGTCTATGCTTATTGAGAATTCGTTGGTGTTAATTTAATATCTGTTTTGCTAACGGGATCACTAGAGTTTCTCCAATGCAGACATCAGCGACTCTTTTTTTCTTACAGCTACTGGGAGCGTACTACCATCTTTCATATGGACAATTCCACCTTCTTTCTTATCATAACGATCAAAATGATGCAAGTTGATCAAGTGTGATTGATGCGCTCTGAAAAATAGCTGATCTTCGAAAAGAGAAGCATATTCTTTGAGGGTTTTAGATACCAATATTTTTCTGCCATCCATCAAGTGAAATCTGGTGTAATTGGTCTCCGACTCACATCGAATGATGTCTTTCACTGCAATAAGATATACTGTTTCGGCATCTTTGAGAACAATCTTCTTTTCAGCGAGATCGATTTTTTTGTTCTCAGTCAAGTTAGAGACTTTTAGATTTAGCTCGACATGATTGTTTTGCTCAGTAACTTTCTTCAGTGCTGACTTAAGATCATCAGGATCAACCGGCTTGAGTAAATAGTCAATGGCACTGTATTTAAATGCTTTTATCGCATAGCCATTATGACCAGTCACAAAGACTACTTTGAAATCCAGTTCTCCATAAAAGGATAGTAAATCGAATCCGGTACCGTCCTTCATCTCTACATCTAACAACAATAAGTCTGGTTTATTTGTCTTAAGACATTCAAGACCTGACTGCACGCCATCAGCTTCTGCAATGACTTCGCATTCTGGGGCATAGATCGACAATAGCATTTTTAAATTATCTCTGATGATCGAATCATCATCAATCAATACTATTCGCATACAAATGTCCTAATTATTTAAAGACTAAAGATAGCTGAATGGAACCTTCAATTCAACTTTAGTTCCTAGTATTTCCCCCTTGTCATTGGCATAATCACCGAGTATCAGTTGAATCTTGTTTTTGAGAGATTTATTGAATAATTCCATGCGCTCTTTGATAATGGTAGTGGACAGTGAAGTATGTTCTCCTGCTTTTTGAGTACTTGTTGATATTCCCCCTCCATTGTCTTTGATAGCTATTGAAATATAATCACCTTCTTTTGCTATACTTAGTTCTATCAGGCCTTCTCCTTCGGCATTGATGATGCCATGTTCGATTGCATTTTCTATAAATGGCTGAACGAACATAGGAGGAATAGTATCCGTTTCAGGATCAATGTTGTCATCAATATTGATTTTGTAATCAAAGGCATCATTCATCCTCATCTTGTGGATGTCCATATAATTGGTGAGCATCTGTAGTTCATCTTCTACTAGGATAAACTCCTGACGAGAGTTCTCTAGTATTTCACGCATTAATTTCGAGAACTTGGCAAGATAAAGTGCTGCTTTTTCCGTTTGATTTTTTAACATGAAATTTTGGACTGCCATCAATGCATTTGAAATGAAATGAGGGTTTAGCTGAGAACGAAGAAAACGCTGTTCTAACTCTGTTTGAGATTGTTGATTTTTGAGGAATCGTTGTCTATAAAAGAAATATATTATTAAGAATGCCAGTAAAACAATCACCAATCCAATTATCATTGCTTGATTCTTCTGTTTAATTTCTAATGACTGTATCTCGGCTTGTTGAGAAAGTGATGCAATTTCCGTTTCCTTTTTTTCTGTTTCGTATGCCGTTTCAATAGACGCTATTGTGGATTGTTTATCCAGACCCAGAAGGGTACTATCTATAGAATAAAAATCTTTATGCGCCTTGTATGCCAGGTCATACTTCCCAGCTGCCTCATATGCTTCACTTAGCAAAAAATAGGCATTGGCCTCTGTTTTAGCGTCACCAATTTCTTTGACCCGTCCTGAATAACGGCTACACATCACTTAGCAAAATGTATAATAATGACGGAATTAGCAGGCGATATAGCGAAGGCTATAAACTCAAAGTTTTAGCCGAACTTAGTACTGGTAGGTATAACAAAGCAGAACTAG
>JAWUWD010000029.1:0-26988 GCA_034112085.1 Cyclobacteriaceae bacterium | reverse complement strand
GCCCTTCATCTTCGGAGTCTTTTCAAAGAGGTAGTGACTCACTATCCATTCTTCACCTTCGTTATATCACCATAATTCTGCACACGACATAAAAAAACCACGCCAATAGACCCACCATTTTGTGGCTTGATCGGCTCCATAGGTCTCTTTGAATATAGTCATGATTTCGGCCTTGTTTTCGTCCATGCGAGACAGCCAATTATTAGATGTTTTTTCATAGTGAGTGCCATTGACCCCCCAATGTTTTTTTACCAATAAGTCTTCATTGAAATAATGAAACAAATGGTCACTAGGCATGATTCCTCCTGTGAAAAAATACTTCGACATCCAATCCGTTTCATCTTTGACTTCAAACTTGTAAGCCAACTCTTTATGAGAGAAAATATGTACGAACAATTTTCCTTCGTCATTCAGAAATCGACTGACTTTAAGAAGTAATTTTTGATAGTTTCTCATGTGTTCAAACATTTCTACAGAAACCACCCGATCATAAGTCTTATCAGTTTCGAAGTCGTTCATATCTGCCGTGATCACCTCGACATTCTTTAACCCTCGCTCAGCAGCTTTATGATTGATATATTCTTTTTGAGTGCTCGAATTAGATACAGCCGTGATTTTACTATTGGGAAATTTAGCCGCCATGAACAAAGTCAAAGAACCCCAACCACAACCCAATTCAAGTATATTCTGATCATTTGATAGTTCGGCTCTCTTAGCCGTGATTTCCAGCATATCTTTTTCTGAAGTATTCTGATCGGACTGATTGTCTTTCCAATATCCACAGCTGTACTTGAGATGGTCACCCATCACTAATTGATAGAAAGCCGTGGGCACTTCATAATGCTGTTCATTCGCATCTATGGTATTCACAGCTATAGGACTAGATTTCAATTCATCTATCAAATCCATAAAGCGGACTTGGCGTTCCTCATTATTACCGACATACTCATCTTTCAGACGGGACTTCAATAAGTCTCTTATTTTGTACCTGATTAGCCAATCAGGGATTATATTCTTTTCAACTAAATTGAGATACCACATATAAAATAATTTTTGTCTAACAAAATTAGTAAATAATTAAACAAAATAATTAAAATTGAGTATATTATGTTGTCTATTGTACTAAAATATGAATAAAATAATTTTTTTAGCGTTTGTCACCGGCATTTTAATGCTATCTAGTTTGATATATGCAGTTATGTTGAGCAATTTCGCTGACGAGGGTAATATTTTACTTAATTTAACTTGGGGTAAAGTCGCACTTATTGATGTGTATATTGGCTTTCTCTTCTTTGGTGTTTGGATATATCTTAGAGAACAAAACATTTGGTTGTTTCTACTCTGGTTTATTCCTCTGCTACTTATTGGCAATCTGGTATCTGCGATATATCTTATTTATGCATTTTATCAATCAAAGAGAGATATAAAACACTTCATGTTGGGTAAATATAAAACGGAAAATATATGACATTTTTTGAGATTTGGTTGAATGGCTTTTTGTTATCTATGGCCTTGCTTACAGCGCTTTGGTTGGTAAGTGTGAAGATGAAGAATGCCAGTATCATCGATCCCTTTTGGGGTTTTGGATTTGTAGTTTTGGCATTTTATTATGTGTATGCTACTGGCAACTATAGTCCGAGGTCTATTCTCTTGACATCGCTAGTGACTATCTGGGGATTAAGACTTTCTATCTATTTACTTTGGAGAAACATGGGTCATGGCGAAGATTATCGTTACCAAGAATTTCGGAAAGATTATGGACCAGAGAGGTACTGGTGGGTAAGTTTCTTTCAAGTATTCTTATTGCAAGGGGTATTGATGTCCTTAGTAGCCTTAGCGATTTTGGGCACCATAATGTCGGATCAAGGAGCTGCCTTGACCCTTTGGGATTATCTCTTAGTACCGATCTGGTTAATAGGGCTTTCCTTTGAAGCAGGTGGTGACTACCAATTAACCAAATTCAAAAAAGATAAAAGTAATAAAGGCAAAGTGCTCAATACAGGATTTTGGAAATACACACGACATCCAAATTACTTTGGCGATACCGCTATTTGGTGGTCCTTCGGACTATTTTCTGTGATTAGTGGCAACTATTATGGAGTGATAGGCTCGTTGATCATGAATATACTTTTGCTAAAAATATCGGGTGTTTCGTTACTAGAAAAAAGTTTGAAAAAAACGAAACCACAGTATGAAGATTACATCAATAGAACGAGTGCCTTTTTCCCTTGGTTTCCTAAAGACAAAATTGAAAAATGAATTGGCTAGTAGAAAATATATGGTTCATATTATTTATTGCTTGGGGGCTTCCTCTGGGTTATTACCGGAGCAGGTTTAGAAAGATAGTTTACCAAACTGATAGCTGGACGATCAACATAAAGCCTTTATTTGTTAAAGAACTTAAGGGACTTTTCGGCAATCTCTATCCTGATGATCATGAATACTTAAAGATGAGAAATTTTTATAGGTTCTATCTTTTGATCTACAATACGTTATTTATTACTTATCAAGTAGTTGGGTAATCTACTTACCCCACCACTTGAGTCTCGACTAATTCTCCATGCGGCAGATGTATTGTGTTTCATAGATCAATTCCTTGATGCCGTCTTTGATTTTGTGCATCAAAAAATCATTACCTCCAATGAATGTGGGTGGCATATTATGAATATAGTTCAATGTGTAATTGAACACCAAAGTTTGTCCTTCATTCAGCTGAAAATACCTCGATATAGATATTGACATCTTACTTGTTTGCTGAAACATAACCTTCCCATATTTAGAATTATGTTGTACTACTATGAGACTTGGCAGTTGAGTTAGTCCATCATGTTCTTTAAAGTACTCCGGCAGTTTTGGATAACGGAATTCAAATTCTTCAGGCGAATAAAATTGCAAAGTGTAGTCTATATCTGGTGCGCCAAATCCAACAGATAAATGATAGGTACTATCGCTTTGTTTAATTTTTGCAGCTGGCATGGTTTGGGAAATATATGTTGGATTAGATAGCCGTTCTTTAGAAAAGAAGTTTACTGGCTGATCTAATACGTATGCTACTTTAGTGAATAGTACATCATACTGTTCTTCTCCCTTTTGTTCCCAATACTTATAAACATCCAAAGGCTGTGCCTGATTGGTGAAGGAGAAGGTAGATTCTTCAGACGTCACATCAACATATGCTGGCCTCATGAGTAGGGCATTAAAGAAACAGATCGTATCGGATGTATATTGCTCTTGTGGCAAGTCAAATGCAAGGAAATTCATGTTCTTCCATTTTAGCTCTGGAAGCTGTTGACTTGCAGAGGTCAAGGCTATTAAGGAAAATATGCACAGCACTGAATTTTTAATCATAGTCGCGAAACATACAAAAATAATGCTACTGTGTACAACCTTACTAGCATTAATTTTTTTGTTAAAAAAGAAGATTATTTCAGGGTTGATTCGTCCTTTATAATGGGTATTCATCACGCGGAAAAACAAATAATGTTGACGAAATTAACTGGTAATAAAGCGAAATCTATACGCTTTTTTTCAACAGAACTTACGTATTGGTAATATACGACAAAGCAGAACTAGCCATACCCTCAGGATCAATCTTACAATGATGAATTAATGGCTCGAAAAACACAACCGCGAGAACTAATGAACACTCGAGTAACTCCGGAAACTAGCGGTGAAATTGACAAATATAGGACTATAAACAGAAGTATAGTAACTTTAAACGTTGCGACTACACAAAGATTTGGATAAGCAAATGCATGACTCCTAATTCTTAAAGCTCCTGATTATATTACCTCTATATCCATTAAAAGACACTTTCATTTGTCTATTGCTTACCATTATAGATTAAGTAAAATTCGGTTAGTAAGAATTTTGTATTATTCCGGAAGCTTATTACAAGCAATTTAGAGCCTTCATTACATTTTTATTTACTTATTGTACTTTACACACTAAGTATTTCTATCTTTACACTAACATTATTACTATGCGAAATAAAGACACAAAAGAAAATAATTTTGAATTGATTGTATTTGGTGGAGATGGAGACCTTTCTTATCGAAAGATCTATCCTGCTCTATATCATCGACTCAATGAGAAACAAATCAATAATAGCAACCGCATATTGGCAGTCTCTCGCACGAAGCGTTCTCAAAAAGAATTTACAGAATTAGTTAAAACATCTTTAGAGAAACATGTTAAGGATATTGACAAAAAGATTCTTACTCAACTTTTATCCATGATTACACATGGTGTCATTGACACCAATACTGGAGTTGAAGATGAAGATTCTAAGGATTGGTTTTCTAAATCAAAATTCGATGTTCGCGTATTCTATCTTGCCACTCCGGCTACTGCTTTTGGCTCTATTTGTTCATTTCTTAAAAAACAAAATTATATAACATCACAATCAAGAGTTGTGCTTGAAAAGCCTATTGGTTATGATCTTAAAAGTTCAGAAGACGTTAATAATGAAGTTGCCAATTATTTCCAAGAAGAGCAGATATACCGCATAGATCATTATTTAGGTAAAGAAACTGTGCAAAACCTAATGGTTCTTCGATTTGCCAACAACATTTTCGAAAGATCGTGGAATGCACAGGATATTGATAACATTCAAATCACAGTTGCCGAATCATTAAGCGTTGGTACCCGCGGTAAATTCTATGATAAATACGGAGCACTTAGAGATATGGTTCAAAACCATCTTCTCCAGTTACTTTGTCTGATTGCCATGGAACCACCAGTAGCCTTGGATGCCGATCAGGTTCGTCAAGAAAAACTTAAAGTACTTAAGTCGCTTCGTCATTTCACTCCAGAAACGATTAAGGAAAATACAGTAAAAGGACAATACACTCGCGGTAATACAAGCGATGGTTTACTACCATCCTATTTGGAAGATATCGACAAATACGATTCGGATACAGAAACATTTGTAGCCCTAAAAACATACATTGACAATTGGAGATGGACTGGTGTACCTATCTATCTCCGAACTGGAAAAAGAATGCCACACCGCTATTCTGAAATAGTTATTAACTTCAAAAATGTGGCACACAACATTTTCCCAGACAAGAAGGATATTGATAATAACCGGTTAACAATCCGACTCCAACCTGAAGAAAAAATAGAACTCAGACAAATGGTCAAAGTTCCAGGGCCAGGTGGTTATAGATATAAAGCCTCTTTATTAGAACTTGACTATGCGGCACATTTTGATGACCGCTTCCCAGAAGCCTATGAGAGACTACTTATGGACGTTGTCAGAGGGAATCAAACACTTTTCATGAGTAGAGAAGAGGTAAAGGCTTCTTGGGATTGGGCAGAATCCATCATGAACAATTGGGAAAGCCAAAAAGTACCCAACATTCTCTATGAATCAGGCACTTGGGGACCTGGAGAACGTATCATGAAAGATGGCATGAAATGGAATAAATCAACAATAGTAGACAGTGATCAAAAGTCGAAAAATGGCAAATAATAGAGTAGAATTAGATTCAAAATTTACAGACTATATTATTAGTAGTATTAGTCATGACATTAATGAACATGGTGAAGCATCATTATTAGTATCTGGGGGGTCTACGCCTATCAATCTTTTTGATCAATTGTCTCAAGTTGATATCCCTTGGGAGAAAGTAAATATCACTTTAGTAGATGATCGATTTGTCCCTGATGATCATCCTGATCAAAATGGAGCTATGGTAAAAACTAACTTACTCAAGAATTATGCTGCCAAAGCGATGTTTCATCCGCTCATTGTCAACTCTAATGATGCTGATGAAAATCTTCAAAAAGTGAGAGAGAATATCAATTCAATCAGAAGACCATTTTCCGTGGTCATTTTGGGTATGGGTGAAGATGGACATACTGCATCATTATTTCCTGATTGCGAAGAATTAGATGTGGGAATGGACCTGGAGAACGATAAAGATCTAATGATCACCTCTCCCACCCAGGCACCACATCAGCGTATTACATTTACGAGAAAGGCCCTTCTTAACACTTCAAAATTGGCATTGCATTGCTATGGAAACAAGAAGAATCAAGTATTGAAATTAGCCAGCGGCTTAAAAGATTACCGCCCTTACCCTATAGAAGCTTTTATCCATCAGGACAAAGTTGAATTGAATGTCTTTTGGACAGAATAGAATATTATGAACGCACAAATAGTAGAAATAACCAATAGAATCAAGCAGCGATCGGTTGAAAGCAGAAAAGCTTATCTTGATTTGATGAAATCATCATTAAACCAATCGGTAACTCGAGGTGATTTAGCTTGTGGTAACCTAGCTCACGCCTTTGCTGCTTGCTCGGATGATGAAAAAATGTCATTGAGCGGTGAGGCAAAACCTAATCTAGCGATTATTACTGCATACAACGACATGTTGAGCGCACACAAAACCTATGAGGACTATCCTCCTAAATTGAGAGCTGCTGCTAAGAAGTATGGAGCCGTTGCTCAGGTCGCTTCTGGTGTACCAGCCATGTGTGATGGCGTGACCCAAGGGCAGCCGGGAATGGAACTATCACTCTTCAGTCGTGACATAATAGCACTTTCGACAGCGATTGGCATGTCTCATCAAATGTTTGATGGAGGCATGTGCCTAGGTATCTGTGACAAAATAGTCCCAGGAATGATGATTGGTGCATTAAGATTTGGGCACCTTCCATTTATCTTTATACCCGGTGGACCAATGGAATCAGGTATTACCAATGATGAAAAGGCACAGCATAGAATGGATTATGCTGAAGGTAAGATTGGTCGTGAGGAGCTTTTAAAGGCAGAATCAGCCTCTTATCACTCTGCAGGAACCTGTACATTCTATGGCACTGCAAATAGCAATCAAATGCTGATGGAAATAATGGGGGTGCATCTACCTGGTTCATCATTTGTGAATCCAGGAACACCACTGCGAGAAGCACTGAATGATTTTGCCGTGAAAAGATTAACTGAAATCACATTTCAAGGAGGAGAATACACTCCATTGTATAACATTATTTCAGAAGAGACCATTGTGAATGCCCTTGTTGGTTTAGTCGCTACTGGGGGTTCTACCAATCATACTTTGCACCTAATAGCCATTGCTCGATCTGCAGGCATCATCATCAATTGGGATGATTTTAATACGGTTTCAGATGCAGTACCTTCTCTGACTAAAGTATATCCAAATGGTACCGCTGACATTAATCACTTCCAAGCCTGTGGAGGTATGGGGTTTTTAATGCGTACCCTTCGTGATGGTGGATATCTAAATGAAGATGTGAAAACAGTAATGGGACAAGGGCTTGACGCTTACACCAAAGAACCATACTTAGACGGTGGTGAGATAAATTGGAGAGATGCGCCTTATAAGTCATTGGATGAAAACGTAATGCGAAGTGTAGAGACACCTTTTACAGCAACAGGTGGATTAAAGACACTGGGTGGTAATCTGGGGAGGTCGGTTATAAAGATATCCGCAGTAAAACCTGAAAACCAGAAGGTAACTGCACCGGCAGTTGTGTTCGAAGATCAAGATGATGTGATTGAGGCTTTTAAACGCAAAGAACTAAATAAGGATGTAATTGTAGTAGTTCGCTATCAAGGCGCTCACAGCAATGGCATGCCTGAACTTCATAAACTAACCCCTACACTAAGTTTGCTGCAAGGTCAAGGGTACAAGGTAGCGTTAGTGACTGATGGTAGAATGTCTGGTGCATCTGGGAAAGTACCCGCAGCCATCCATTTAAGTCCGGAAGCCGCAAAGGGAGGTATAATCTCCAAATTGAAAACTGGTGACATCATTGAACTGGATGCAGTAAATGGAACACTTAATTGTCAGAATATTGAGGAAGTTGAAAAACGAGAAAGTTCTGAAAAATCTACCTATGCATCTCATGGTGTCGGTAGAGAATTATTTAACAGACTAAGTCCATTAGTAACAGCAAGTGAAGAAGGAGCATCATTTATAATATAATTATGGAAGCACAAAACAACGTTCGACAAACCCTCCAAGGTCACTCACTTGTACCTGTCGTCACCTTCAATGAAGGTGACGATGCTAATGCATTTATGAGATATCTCCTTGATCAAGAAGTACGATGTATCGAAATAACCTTACGAACTTCAGAAGGAATAAATGCCATAGCCTCCTTGAAAAAGGAATTTGGTAATGAAGTATTGGTTGGTGCCGGAACAGTCACTAACCAACAGCAAGTGGAAGCTCTTCAAAAAATAGATGCAGACTTTATGGTGAGCCCAGGACTAACACCAAACTTGCAAAAAGTAATGCAAGAATCTGGAATACCTTATCTCCCAGGTGTGGCTACACCAAGTGAAATTGTGAGCGCCATGGAAATGGGACTTGACACATTGAAGTTTTTCCCTGCTAATCTTTTTGGTGGTTTGAATGCCTTGAAAGCCTACGGTCAAGTATTTCCAGAAGTGATATTTTGTCCTACGGGAGGAGCTACCAAACAAACAAGTGAAGACTATTTAGCCCTATCAAATGTTTTCGCGGTTGGTGGTACCTGGTTTCAAAAGGAATATCAATAAAATAAGCTAGAATAAAAACCATTGCCCTTTTTCAAACTCTTTAAGATAGATCTCTTTTTTAAATTCATAGAATCTAGCTGGCTTGTGTGCTACACCGGATTCATATTCATCCAATGATTGAATGAATTTTTTTCCTTGAATTCGTTTTCTAAAGTTTCTCTTATCAAGTTCAGTTCCTACGATACCCTCATATAATCCCTGTAATTGACGGAGAGTGAATTTCTCTGGCAATAGATTGAAGGCTACTACAGGTTCGTTCCGAATCTTATCTCGAAGCACATCCCAAGCTGCATTTGCAATTTTATTATGATCAAAACTCAGTTGTCTCTTTTCTTCGATAGGCTGCCACAACACTTGTTCAGCAAATGAATCTGCTCTAACACTTACTTTATCAATTTTGATTAATGAGTAATAAGCTATCGTAACAACTCTTTCTTCTGGATACTTACGAATAGTTTTAAGCCACTCAATATCAATTGGATCATTGATTCGATCAAGATCTCCGAATGTTCTGAATTGTTCAAGATAAATATCCTTTAACCCTGTTAGGTCGTTCAGAATACGAACTGCAGCAGAATCTAAGCTCTCGCTGACTCCCAATAGATCGCCTGGCAAGGCGTAAGCTTCTCTTCCTTCTTGTTTTCTTTTAACAAGCAATACGTTAATGAATTCTCCATCAAAACCAAATACTACGCAATCAACAGAAATGTATGGATTGTATTTAAATTTTATTGGTCTCATGCCACAAATATAAGCTTAGGATTTGACTTAGTGTTCATATTACACTATGTTTGAGTTTAGTTATTGCAATATGCGCAATTAATTTAACGCTGAGCTATATATTAAGATAGGTAAGTGCTTGACAATATTACATTATCATATCAATAAATTTTACAAAAAATAAATGAATAAGGTTACCATAGGTATCGACATTGGAGGTACAACAACAAAATATGGTGTTGTTGATGCATTGGGTGAAGTCATCTTTCAGGGCTTTATTCAAACTCAAACTCATCCTGAATTTGAAGATTATATTTCAGAATTGGCAGAAGTGTTAAGGCAGTCGATGGATCCACTTTCTCATGAATTGATTGGGATCGGAATTGGTGCACCAAATGGCAATTTTTATAGAGGCACCATTGAACATGCCACAAATCTTAGATGGAAGGGAATTCTTCCTCTGGCTAGCTTGATAAAATCAATTTTTGATGTACCTGTTGTGGTTACAAATGACGCAAATGCTGCTGCAGTGGGTGAAATGATATTCGGTGGTGCTCAAGGAATGAAAGATTTCATTGTCATAACATTAGGAACAGGTTTGGGAGCAGGAATAGTTTGCAATGGAGAATTAGTCAATGGTTATGATGGTTTTGCTGGAGAACTAGGCCATCTCACTATACATCACGGTGCAGGAAGAATGTGCGGTTGTGGGCGAAAAGGTTGCCTGGAGACCTATGTGTCAGCCACTGGGATCAAAAGAACTGTATATAAATTAATTGCTGATCATACAGAAGACAGTGAACTTAGAGGGATTAGTTTTCACAACTTGTCAACGAAGATGATCACTGAGGTAGCACAAAGAGGAGACGTTGTTGCTTTGGAAGCATTTGAATATACAGGCAGGATCCTTGGAACTAAACTAGCGGATACGATCGCTCATACAAATCCTGAGGCTATATTTCTCCTTGGTGGGCTGTCACTAGCTGGTGATTTAATATTTAAGCCAACCATCGAGCACCTTGAAAAGAACTTAATGGAAATTTATAAAGGAAAAATTAAAATATTGCCTTCAAACTTGCAGAACCAAACCGCTCCAATCATTGGAGCAAGTAGTTTGATATGGAAGATTTTGAAGGAGAAAGATAAATTAGTGGTTTAATTTGACACCCTACGCACAGTGACTATTTATGGTCACTGTGCTGTAGGGTTGTATTTTTTTGGCCAATGTTAATGAGTTATTGTTACATGAACTTAAACATGAAAAACATCTACCTTTCACTAGTGCTCCTTTTGCTAGCGATAAATCTCAGAGCGCAAACTCATCAAGTATCAGTTGTGCACGATAACAACGAAATGAAATTAGTCGTTAATGACGAAGATTTCATTGTAAATGGCATGAATTGGGATTACTTCCCTATAGGCACAAACTTTTCGTACAGTTTGTGGAATCAGCCAGATGATATTATTAAAGCCGCCCTAGACACTGAAATGACCCTACTGAAAAATATGGGGGTAAATACAATTCGTCAGTATACTGGAGTTCAGCCAAAATGGATTCAGTATATCTATGAAAACTATAGTATCTACACCATGATTAATCATGCATTTGGCAGATATGGTTTAACAATAGACAACGTTTGGGTAGTCAATACCGAGTATTCTGACCCCAGAGTTAAGGAAACGCTTCTGGCTGAAGTCACGCACATGGTAAACATCTATAAAGACACGCCTGGCCTCTTGATGTATCTCCTAGGAAATGAAAATAATTACGGTCTAACCTGGGGTGGCGCAGAAACTGAGGAAATTCCTATTCGAGATGAGCAATCAACTATTAGAGCGACCGCAATGTACCAGCTATTCAATGAAGCAACAATTGCTGTAAAATCTTTAGATAGTTCACACCCTGTGGCAATATGTAATGGAGACTTACTTTTTCTAGATATCATTAAAGAAGAATGTAAAGACATAGACATATTAGGAACCAACATGTATAGAGGAGTGTCATTTGGCGATGCTTTTCCGCGTGTGAAAGATGAAATAAATAAACCAATCTTGTTCACCGAATTTGGGGCAGATGCCTTCGATGCGATAAAAAATGAAGAAGATCAGGAGTCACAAGCTTATTACATGGTTGGGAATTGGAAGGAAATATATGAAAATGTGGCAGGATTGGGAAAGGCCGGAAATTCGCTCGGTGGATTTACATTCCAGTTTAGTGATGGTTGGTGGAAATTCGGCCAAACCATGAATCTTCACTTACATGATAATAATGCTTCATGGCCGAATAGTGGTTATCCAGGAGATCTTGCAACCGGCAAGAACAACATGAATGAAGACTGGTTGGGTATCTGTGCGAAAGGTGAAACGAACGCCAGAGGATTATACACACTGTATCCACGTGCTGCATACTACGCACTAAAGGAAGCACATAAATTCCAACCCTTTGCTCAGGGCGTAACAATGCAAGGTCTACATACTCATTTTTCCAACATTGAGCTGAACAATGCCATATTAAAGGCTCGAGGTGAAGCAAATAAATCTAAAATAAAAAACAATTAAATACAGCTATAATTATGGATCTATTTCTTAAAAGCGCTAAGAAGATTTCAATTTTCATCTTCGGAATATCTTTACTCGCATGTGCACTGTCCTTACAAGGGTGTGAAGATGATGATGAATCTGAAGAACTCAATGAACCAGTTATAGACACTACTCCATCTTGTAGTGGTGAGAATGAGTTAACTATCAATGGTGCATTTGAAACAGGAGATAATACTGGTTGGTTATTCTTTGATCAATCAACTTCTAATGGAGGAACAGTTGCCTTAATTGATACAGACAGTAATTGTGGTACCTATTCAGCAATGGTAACTAGCGGCTCGTTTAATAACCCAGGTATTAAGCAAGAGAGGTTTGGAGTAGGAACAGTTACAGCCAATCAAAACATCATTGTTTCGTTTGATTATAAAGCGATAACTCTTGCAGATGGGGCAATAATAAATGTATTAGCATTTACGGAGGGTGCAGTAGATGTTGCCACTCATAATTTAGCATTAGCCTTTGTGCCATCTACAGGAAACTGGAATACCCAAACATATAGTTTCACTACTGGTCCAGATGCTACAGGTGGTATTTCATTATTACTTGAAGTAGTTTGTGGTGGTGCGGCCTCATGCAGTGGTCAGGTGTTATTTGATAATGTTTCTGTTACCACTGAATAATTTTAATTTAATAGATCGATCAAATTACTCGACCTGTTAGATATAATTCAAAAAGCATCTACTAATTAGATAGAAATTAAATATTCATTCCGATACGATTAATATTAATGCAAGACCATAAGACCACCGATAGTATTCAGATTAAGCAAGTCCAAATAGACAACGAAGAATATTATAGAATTTCCAGTGTCGATAATATGCGACCATTTTTCATGAGCATCGTCAGTGATTCCAATCACTGGATGTTTATTGGCAGCAATGGCGGCCTAAGTGCAGGTAGAAAGGATGCGGAAAATGCGCTGTTCCCCTACTATACCGATGATAAAATTATTGAATCTGTTGAAGACACGGGTAGTAAGTCTATCTTTCTTGTTCGAAAAGAGGGTAAATCACATGTTTGGGAACCATTTTCGGTTAGAAACACAGGACTATATAGCATTACTAGAAATCTCTACAAGAATGTTTACGGAAACAAGGTTCTATTTGAAGAAGTAAATAACGACCTCAACTTGACTTTTCAGTACGAATGGAATTCAAGTAATTCATATGGATTTGTAAGAAAGAGCAAATTAATCAATGACAATGACGATGCTGTTCTACTGACATTGTTGGATGGTCTTCAAAATATCGTACCATATGGTGTCGGTAGTGCACTACAAGGAGAAAGAAGCAATCTAGTTGATGCATATAAGCGAAATGAATTGGTAAAAGATAGTGGCATCGGAATCTTTGCTCTTAGTGCCATCATTGTAGATAAAGCAGAACCCAGTGAAGCATTAAAAGCTAATCTCGTTTGGTCGTTTGGATTAGAAAACAAAAAGCATCTCCTCTCCTCTTTACAACTTAATAATTTTAGAAAAGGTCTTCCAATTCAAGAAGAAGAAGATATTAAAGCGGAGAGAGGATCCTATTTCATCTCTGCTGAGATAACTTTAATGCCTAAAACTGCAAAGGAATGGATGATTGTTGCCAATGTGAATCAAAATATGAACTCCATTGTTGCGCTTTCCAAAGCAATAAAAAGTGACTTAAATCTTGATAAAAAGCTACAGGAAGATATCGAATTAGGCACGAAACGCTTGATAGCCCTAAATGCTGCCGCTGATGGTTTACAACTAACAC
The DNA here is from genome assembly GCA_034112085.1 of Cyclobacteriaceae bacterium. Classification (GTDB taxonomy): domain Bacteria; phylum Bacteroidota; class Bacteroidia; order Cytophagales; family Cyclobacteriaceae; genus JAWUWD01. The sequence continues at coordinate 13,392 of JAWUWD010000029.1, read as the reverse complement.
AAGATCAATTTAGAGATACTAGGCATTTTGCTAATTCGCTTTTCAACATCATGCGGGGTGGAATATTTGATGATAACTATCAAATAGAAAAAGAAGATGTACTTGCCTATTTATTGAAAGCAAATACAGAAGTTTTCAATAAATCTCAGCAAATAATTCAAAAACAACTTCCTGAAAAATTCTCTCTTTTTGAACTTAAAGAGATTGCTGCTAAATCAGATGATAATAACTTTAGACGACTGTGTTTAGAATATTTGCCACTAAAGTTTAGTAGAAGGCATGGAGATCCAAGCAGGCCTTGGAATCAATTCTCAATAAATACACACGATGAATACGGAGCAAAAATTCTTGACTATGAGGGTAATTGGAGAGATATTTTTCAGAACTGGGAGGCGCTAGCACATTCATACCCTGAGTTTATTGAGGGCATGATATCTAAATTCTTAAATGCCTCTACTTTTGATGGATATAATCCATATCGCATTACAAAAAACGGAATTGACTGGGAAAGAATCGAACCAGATGACCCTTGGTCATATATAGGTTATTGGGGAGATCATCAAATTATATACTTACTGAAATTTTTAGAATTTATAGAAAGTCATTCCCCTGGGAAATTACAAAGCTATTTTGACAAAGATCTCTTTGTTTATGCACACGTACCGTACAAAATAAAGAGCTACCAAGACATATTAAAAAACCCAAAGGATACTATAGATTTTGACCAGACATTAGACGACAAAATCAAAGAACGTTGGTCTTCACTTGGAGCAGATAGTGTGCTTATTCAGGATAAAAATGACAATATTCTACAACTCAATTTTATTGAAAAAATCCTAGCTACTGTATTGGCGAAAATGTCAAATTTCATCCCCGAAAGTGGTATTTGGATGAATACGCAACGGCCTGAGTGGAACGATGCGAACAATGCATTGGTTGGCAATGGCGTATCTATGGTGACACTCTGTTACTTGAGACGATTTTTAAAGTTTTTTGATGGGCTTGTTACTGTTTCAGAAATCAAGGAGGTCCATATTTCTAAAGAATTGATCACCTTCTTCAATGGAGTCACCGATACCCTTGATAAATCTCAGCACCTACTTTCAGGCAAGATTAATGACGAAGATCGAAAAGTTATTTTAGATGGACTAGGAATGTCCGGAAGCGACTTCAGACTGAACATATATGATAAGTCGTTTGATGGAAAAAGGGAAACATTATCAATGAGTGAATTGAGCCATTTCATAGAGCTATCTCTCAAATATATTGAACATACCATAGATGCAAATAAAAGGCCAGACAGTTTATATCATGCGTATAACTTGATGACGGTAGAAAATGATCGTGAAGTTTCTATTTCAAATTTAAGTGAAATGCTAGAAGGTCAAGTTGCCGTCTTGAGTTCTGGCTATCTTTCATCAAAAGAGGCCGTAGAAGTATTAGACGGTCTGAAAAGAAGTAGCCTTTTTAGAGAAGATCAATATAGTTACTTGCTATACCCTAATAAAGAACTACCTGGTTTTACTGAAAAGAATAACATATCAAAATCGACCATTTCAGAGTCAGCACTATTGTCCAGTCTGGCCAAGGATGATAACACTTCTATCATCAGAAGAGATGATAACGAAGTGTATCACTTCAATGGCAATTTCAAAAATTCTAGTGACCTACGAAAAGCCATAGACCTGCTTGAGGGAAGCAAATACGAAGAGCTGATTGATTCAAATCGAACGCAAGTCTTGAAAATATTTGAAGATGTCTTTAACCACAAATCCTTCACAGGAAGATCAGGTACATTTTTTGGTTATGAAGGTTTAGGGTCAATCTATTGGCATATGGTTTCCAAACTTCAATTAGCCGTTTTAGAATGCTGTAATAAGGCTATTGGCGATCAAGAGAGTGAAGAAGTCATTGGCAAGTTGCTAGAGCACTACTATGAAATAAACCAAGGTATTGGGGTACATAAGTCCCCTACCCTTTATGGTGCCTTCCCTACTGATCCTTATTCACATACCCCTGCTGGTAAAGGGGCACAACAGCCTGGTATGACTGGTCAGGTTAAGGAAGATATCCTCTGTAGGTTTGGCGAACTAGGAATTGTCGTAAATAAAGGAAAGCTAAGTTTCAATCCATCTATGTTGAGAAAAGATGAATTCCTTACAAAAAATCAGGTTTTCGAATATGTTGATGTCAGTACAAAACTAAATCAACTACAGATAGAAGAAGGATCACTCTGTTTTACCTATTGTCAAATACCGGTGGTGTATAAAATAAGTGAAGTAGAGGAACTCGAAGTTCTTCTCAACAATGGTCGAAGCTTAAAATTGAATGGTTCAACCTTAGATGGGTCAATGAGTCAAATGGTTTTTAAGAGAACTGGTGACATTATTCAAATTATTGCACACGTTAAAGAATCCAAATTGAGATAATGTCAGGGTATTTCAGACATATTATCAACTTGTTGATTGGTCTCAGTTTCCTTTTTTCATGTAAACAACAGATGAACAAAAACACTAGTGCTGATTTAACGATTGAACAAAAAGTCGATTCTATACTGGTATTGATGACCATCGAAGAAAAGATTGGTCAAATGACTCAGGTTAGACATTTCGATGATATTTCTGATGAAGAAATAGCCACTAAATTTATAGGTTCGGTGATCCATACACAAGGTGCACTTCCTGGCAATAATGCCGTGGAATGGCAAGCCAGGTTTATGGATTTACAAAAGAGGGCGCTTTCTACTCGTTTAGGCATACCACTTCTTTTTGGTGTAGATGCAGTTCATGGTCAAAACACTTATGAAGGGGCTACAATATTCCCACACAATATTGGTTTTGGAGCTTCTAGAAATGCTGACTTGGTTGAAAAGGCAGCGGCTATTACCGCTATAGAAGCTAAGGCTACAGGTTTTAACTGGGTGTTTTCACCATGTGTCGCAATTCCCTACAATGAAAAATGGGGAAGAGTATATGAAGCTTTCTCTGAAAGTACTGAGCTTACCACGGAGCTTGCAAGAGCGTCTGTAAGAGGCTATCAAGGCGACCTCTTGAATGAAAATAGCGTAATGGCTACTGCAAAGCACTTTATTGGGGACGGAGCCACTGATTTCGGAATAGAGGGTGCAAATACTTCACTTACCAAGGAAGAGATTTTGACGCATTTGCTCCCTCCTTACAAAGCTGCGGTTGATCAAGGAGTAGGTTCTGTTATGGCATCCTTTAATACGGTGGAAGATATATCTATGCATGCCCATAAGGCACTTATAACAGATACTCTGAAAGGTACTATGAAGTTTGATGGTATTGTAGTTTCTGATTGGAAAGGCTACTCAAGATTCGGTGAAACTGATATCATCAATGCAGGAATCGATATGGTGATGGCTGTAGATGGGGATCTAAAAGAATATCAAGAGGAGCTAAAAAGTGCGGTTTTAGATGGATTAATAGCAAAAGAAAGAATTGATGATGCCGTCCGTAGGATACTCAGACAAAAATTTAAGTTAGGACTATTCGATAACCCATTCCCAGATTCAACTTTAGTTGAGAAAATTGGGATTCCAAAACATCGCGCAGTAGCTAGACAGGCAGTACGTGAATCACTGGTTTTGCTTAAAAACGATGAAAACTTACTCCCTTTAAGTAAGCCCTCAAAAATCGTGGTTGTTGGAGAATTTGCTGATAACTCAGGACTCCAATCAGGAGGCTGGACAGTAAACTGGCAAGGAACTACTGAAAGCTACAAAGGTGCCACAACCATATTAGAAGGTATTAAGGAACAGTTTGGAGGCGAAGTTATATATGACAAAGATGCCAGTGGAAATCATGAGGCAGATGTAGCCATCATCGTAGTCGGAGAAACACCCTATGCGGAATTTTTCGGAGATATTGGTGGTGAAGTGGATGCGTATGAATTAACTCTGACAGAAACACATCAGGACTACATCTCTTCCTATGCTAATAGAGGGATCAAAGTAGTGGTGGTACTCATTTCTGGTCGACCATTGGTTGTGACTTCTCAAATCGAGCAGTCTGATGCATTTGTAGCTGCATGGCTACCAGGCTCTGAAGGAGATGGTATTGCCGAAGTGTTATTTGGCGCATATGATTTTAAGGCGAAACTTCCACACTCTTGGCCGAAATCAGAAGATGATTACAAGGGGAAATATGGCCCTAATTTTTGGAATGAATCTATTGAACCCCTATTTCCATTTGGGTATGGATTGAGCTATGAATAATTGAAAGTCATATTTTACTACCTCAATCTCGAATCAACTTCAAGGCTAAATAGAGTTTATCAATTGTGAAATTGGAATAATGAGCTGTTGCCCTTTTCACCTGTTTTTAAATAGATTCTAGATTGAAAAATCTACAAACAGTGAAAATTTAAGCTGTCACTGTTTGTAGGAATACTAATGAAAAACGAGTCTACTATAATCCTATACACTTTTCAATTACACTGTGAGCTCTTAATGGTTAGAAAGTAGTAGAAATCTAGAATTTAAGCTGTTCACTCTTATCCCAAAGACCCCAATAAGCTCCAACATCTCCTTCATCACCAACTTTCCAGGATTCATCAAATGATGAGAAATAAAACATCTCAATGCCCTCTTTCGCAGACCACAATTGCGCATTGATAAAATATTTCATAGCATTTTCTCTAGATGAAAACGCCCCTCTTAGACTTCCACCTTCACTAGGCCATCCGGTTTCTGTAATAATTACTTTTTTACCATTTGCAGCATCAGATGCATGACCAAACATTTCTTGCATATGATTTAATGAATGACCAATGTCACACCCTTCCCAATAAGGATAGCAGTTGGATAAGATAACATCGCATGCTTCAGTTATTTTGGGTCTATCAGAAAATTCATAATATGCATCCACATAGCCAACAGGAATATCTGGCAAAGCTTCTTTCACTCGAAGTATATATGTTAACAATTGCTCTTCAGTCAAATCCCCTCTATACATTACCTCGTTTCCTACAGAAGCTATATCAACACAACCATCTTTAGCCAGCTGGATTAGCCCCTCTATTTCGGCTTCATTCGTTTCTAGATCATCACTTAACCAAGCACCAACTAAAGTCTTTATTCCGTATTGAGTTGCTATACGTGGAATATGCTCGTTACCTTCTATACATGAAAATGAACGCACCCATTTTGTATGCGGCTGTATAATTTTCATCCTTCGCTCTACTTGTTCTACTGTGATGACATCACCTGGCTCTTGTCCGTCTTCATACATGCTAAAACAAAGGCCATGCATACCACTTTCGAGACTATCTCTCCATAGCTGTTCTAACTTCTCTTCTGAATACTTGCTGAAATCTACACCCGCTTGTTTGGTGAATTTTGATTTTTCTAATGAAAAATGATGACCTTTTCTATATGACATAATGTTAATGTGTTGTTACCTTGTCCTGTATGTATTTATTTTTCTCGCTTGCATCCCAGATACCCCAACTTTGTCCTACATCGCCTTCATGGTGTACTTTCCAAGATTCATCAAATGAGGAGAAGTAAAATAGATCAATTCCGTGTTTTTGGCTCCAATTATTCACGTTTGTGAAATACTGCATCGCATTGTTCATGGAAGGTGTAGCACCTCCAGTGGAATCTCCATTATTTGGCCAGCCCGTTTCAGTGATCAGCACTGGTTTACCTTTAGCCACTTCTTGAGTCACTGCATACATTTTTTGCAGGTATATTGAAGCTTCATTGATATTGCAGCCTTCCCAAAATGGATAACAGTTAGCTAAAATAATATCGCATGCATCTACCAATTCTGGATGATCACTAAACTGATAATAAGTATCTACACACCCTACTTGAATACCAGGCAGCGCCTCCTTGACTCGATTTATGTAGCCAATTAATTCTGTTTTTGACAATTCACCACGAAGTAGTACCTCGTTGCCAACAGAAGCAATATCTACATAACCTGATTTCGCAAGGTTGATTAATGCATTTATTTCCTTTTCATTTTGTTCTTTATCGCTGCCAATCCATGCACCAACCATTGTCTTTAGCCCTTGTTGATGAGCGACTTTAGGGATATGCTCATTACCATTGGTACATGAAAATGAGCGTACCCATTTCGTGTATGGATTAATAATATCCATGCGTTGACGAATCTGTGCCTCAGACAGTGTGTCACCAATATCCTGACCTTCTAAATACGGGCTAAAACAGAAGCCATGAGTTCCACTGTTCAAAGAAGTAGTAAATGTCGATTTTCTCTCGGATTCACTTTTTGAGGAAAAATCTGTCTCAACTTCTAAATCTAAATCAAAGTCTCTTGCAAATAATGTTTGTAAACTATTCTTAGGGGAGTAAGATGAACTCGATTTTATTGGTTTTACCGCACGCTTATCTAATTCGGTGCGGATTTCATTCGCTCGTTTTTCGTCTATACTGTAATTATGCATTATATACATAGCGATAAGCGTTCCTAGCATTGGAATACCGGAAAAAGCTAGCCTTAAACCATCAATTGCACCCTCCGGTTGTACTGACGCATTGCCATCAAAACCTACAACGCTCAATATGACTCCACTCAAACCTCCAGCTATAGCAAAACCAAATTTCACCATATACCAATAAATAGCCCCAAATACTCCTTCTCTACGTACGCCATGGTTTAGTTCATCCAGATCAATTACATCTGCAGTCATTGACATCATGATTACGAAAAGGCTACCAATACCAAAAGAATGGAAAGGCAAAGCAAAAATAAACATCCATGGTTTACCTGGCACAAATAGAAACCACAAAGAAGCATAACCAATGAGTGAGATGCCTTGCGATATCATGAAGGCATTTTTCTTGCCTATTTTTTTGGACATACGCGCCACAATAGGTATGACTAAGAAGGTTGTGACAATTGCTCCAGCACTACCAAATAAAGGAGTCCAATAGCCGGCTGCTTCTGCATCCCCTTTGAATAGATGCCAAACAACTATAAAAAAAGTAAAACCAGCTATGGTCATGAAAGAATTATATATGAAAAATGTAGAAAAACATAGTTTCCGGAAAGGTTGAGAAGAGAAAGCTTGCACAAACCCTTTCCATATTTCAGAAAGACTGCTACCAATATTTCTTAAAGAAAGAGGAGAATAGTTTTCGTTTAAGGTTGATTTACTAGGAATAAAGAGTGCTGGAACCATAGCGCAGATTGCGAAAATTATTCCTACCCATATAGATAGTTCTCGTGTGGCTGCTTCGGTAGTAGGAAACCACTCCGGGTCGTACATGATAATCCAAAACCAAGGTGCTATGACCCATGCCCATTGTCCTATCCATTGAGCAATAGCCATAATTTGAGTACGCTCATGAAAGTCAGTAGTCATTTCATACCCCATAGCCACATAGGGAACGCTAAAAATGGTGATCCCAATATAAAATGCAAAAGACCAAAGAAGGAAATAAGTGAAGTTGTAATCAACACTATTAGTACCATATAATTGCCACATGATAGCAAAGGTTACTCCCATTATAACCGCTCCAGCCAGCACATACTGCCTACGTCTCCCCCATCTAGATTTTGTGTTGTCAGAGATGAATCCCATAATAGGATCTGTAAAGGCATCTGATAAACGTGGAAGAAAATAGACTGCCCCATACATCCAACCAGGAAATCCTATTTTCTGAACAAGTAACACCATGAAAATACCTAAAGCTGCAGGAAACATTTTATTGGCGAGCATGCCAATACCAAATGCTACTTTTTGGCCAAATGGCACTTGATTAGTCACTGAGGACATAAATTTTAGTTTTTAGGTGAAACAATAATTGTTTGAATGGCCTGAGCACTTATGGCTATATCAGATTCCATTTCTCCCAACTTTAGTTTAATAGTTTTAGATTCGAGACCTTGATTCAGTATCACCACAGCGATAGTTCCATCAGAGTTTTGCGCAGCAGTGGCCAGCAAGGATTTGTCTGAAAATTCTAGTCCAATTCTTTTAGCTCCTGGTCTTATGTACTTACTGAAATGTGCCATTGTGTAATATATCGGAGTAAAATACACTTCATCTGAATCTGGATCTACAATCACTGGGGCTACACACCAATTCTTGAACCAATTTGGCCCCCCTTGCTTATCCAGAACCATGTTCCAATCTATCCAACCATCAACATAATTATTCAAGCAACCAATGATGTCACGGGCATATCTGTATACAGGTACATATTTAGGATGAAGTGGTTTATCCACGTCAGGTGCCCAATCCCATCCCCAATCTGTAGCTTCCTTTGACCAGTACCATGCATCATCCTGCCACTTAGGCACTTCAGAATCCACACATGCCTCAGATTGTATCAAATACTTATTGGGTGCTTTCTGGTGTGCATATTGCAACTCATCCGAAAACACTTCATAAGTACTAGCATACCAATGTACAGCTGTGCCATCATAATATTTTGAGGTACTATCATTCTTGTACATTACATCTACCCAATGCTTCAGATGTTCACGATTTTGATCATAGCCCAATATTTTCACATCACCTTTTCCGTCAGCTTCTAACTTTGGCCCTAAGTGATTTTGAACGAATAGTGTCATCTCCTCTGCTGAGAAATGCATGCTTTCCCAGTTATTATCGTTGCCCAAGGGTTCATTTTCCACAGTAAAACCCCATATATCAATACCTTCTGCCTTATAGGCATCCAAGTACTTTGAGTAGAATAACGCCCAAGTATCATAATACTCTGGCAACAATTTTCCTCCAACCCAACTTTTGTTATCCTTCATCCAAGGTGGTGCAGTCCAAGGTGAAGTGATTATTTTGAATCCATCTTTAGACTTGGCCATCGCTCCTTTGATCATAGGTATGAGGTCATCTCTATCCTCATCTACTGAGAAATGTACTAGATCTTTATCATCTTCAATAGGCGCATACGAATAGTTGCTTAATGAAAAATCACTAGAGTTCATGTGCGTTCGTGTAAGTGAATATCGCGCTCCAGTTTCTCCAAAATAAGCCTCTAGTATTATATCACGATTTTCGGGACTTAGCCTGTTTAGTAGATATGCAGAGGCTTCTGTAAAGGATCCTCCAAAACCTGTTATGGTCTGATACTCATTACCTGGTGAGATTTCTAATATCACTGGGTTTTCGGACTCTTCAAAATTAATTATTTTTTTGAGCTGATTACCACTTGCAGAAGTTTCGAAGACCTCTATCTCTAACTTTTCCACATTGGAATCACATGCACTTGACATAAGGACTATTAATAGAATGAGAATATAATTCGTAGTAATTTTCATTTTCAGCTTTTATTATTGGACAAATGCACCCTCCCTAGCTGGTGGTGCCAATACCTCTGACATCAAAGCTTCGTGGTCACCTTTATAGGTTTTTCCAATAGTGTTTCCATCTCTAGATAATCCTTTGAATGCACCTTGATCAACATACTCCCAAAGAGCAAACTTGGCTTGTCCTTTAATATCGAAGAGACCAAAATGATTCTCTGAGCCCACTGAGTTATCGGCATCCTTCCATTGCTCATCAAATGCTTCGAAATAGAAGCATGAAATACCGGCTGAATTAGTCCATTCGCGCATGTGCTTATAAAACAGGCCTTGCTTATATTCATCGGTAGCCCTTGAGCCATCCGGTCCATAAAAACCATCAGACACTGTTGCCCAACCTGTCTCACCAATATGGATTGGTTTGCTCACACCAAGACTTTTGACATAATTGGAAATAGAATCATACTGAGCTACGGCAAATTCTTTAGCCCGTAGCATTGCAGCATCCGCTTGTTCTATTGCTGAAAGCTGTAGTTGTTCTTCAGGTACTTTCCAAAAATCATGATTGTAATGTGAATTATGGTAAGGATAGGTATGCATAGAGATGTAGTCTACTGCGTGAATCAACTTCTCAAGATCTTCGGTATGGTAACTTGAGTCCGCACCTCCCCATGAAGCAAAATCATCGGAACTCGTAATCCAAAGATCTTCTGATAACTCGCCAGATTGTTTTAATGATTGTAAGTGATTTACCCACTTGAGAATGACTGATGGCTGTACATAATAACTCTCTGCCCAATTGACCATTGCTTCATTTCCAACAGCAATAATTTTCACAATTTCAGGATATTGACTAGCAAGTGATGCAGCTCTTGCAATTTCTCCTTCATTCTGCTCACTTTCGACATGATGATCTGGCACTTGTTCAGTCCAAGCATTTTTACAGTCTATCCATGCACCGAGCATCACATACATTTCAAAAGAGGGATGTTCTTTCTTTATTGCACTTATAGCCTTTAAAATGTTGGTAGCCTGTGGAAGCTGAACATTATAGGTTCTTAAGATTTTCACGCCTATCGCTGACAACATTAACATGTCTTCTTTGATCTCATCAATGGTAGGTTGAATGTCTCTTGAGTTTTGTCTATAACCTCCATATGAAATTGCCAGGTAATTCGAATTGCCTAATATGTCTTTTGCTGTCACTTTTTTATTTTTACTTGATTGATTTGATTCGTTTTTATTTTTTTTTTGATCACAGGAATAGCAAAGCACTATGACCAACCCTGCGCACATTATTTTAAATATCAAATTCATAATAATAATTTGGTGCCTTACTAGTTATTGATGAGACGACACCAAAAAAAATTGTTATAAACACCAATGGTACTGCCACCAAACAAATGGCTGTAAACGCCAAAAGTCTACTTGGTATAATGAATAGGAATGAAACAACGTTTTTTACCATTTTTATAAAGTTTAAGTTCATCATTGATCCTCCCATAACCCTTCCATTTCCTCCAGTGTTTTCCCTTTAGTTTCAGGGATGAACCTGAGGACAAATAACACGGTCACAATACATAAAGACGCAAAAATGAAATAGGGTAATGCTCCATTAAATGAATGTTGATTTACGTCACTCCCATTGATGATAGGAAAGGTATTTGCTACAATTGCGTTGAATAACCACTGTGCCGCTACAGCAATCGAAAGCGCTTGACTTCTGATTCTATTTGGAAAGATCTCTGAAAGTATCACCCAAGTCACTGGGCCCATCGAGAGAGCAAATGAAGCGATGAATACCAACATACTTATCAAGGAAACCAGTCCTAATTGATCAAAGTAAATAGACAATCCTAAAGTACCTATCCCTAAGAACATACCAATAGTTCCTACGATCAAGAGTGGTTTTCTACCCCATTTATCAACCTGATAGATAGCCACGAAGGTAAATGCCAGATTGACTGCACCTAAAAGTAATTGTTGCTTTAGAGCGTCTTCGGGTCCATACCCGAGAGCATTACTGAAAATCTCTGCTCCATAGTACAAAATTGCATTGATACCAGTGACTTGTTGTAGTATGGATAGCATAATACCGAGAAAGAGAACAAAACCCATTTTTTTAGAGAAGACTGAAGTCTTAACCTTATTCTGATCTTTGGTAAGTGAATCCTTTATTTCTAAAAACTCTGTTCTAGCCTCTTCAATTGAGGACGTCACCTTTTCAAGTACTATCTTCGCCTCTGCGTCTCGGCCTTTCATTATCAACCAACGCGGACTATTTGGCACAAAAAACAATAATATAAAAAAGGATACTGCTGGTATTAATTCCGACCAGAACATGACTCTCCAACCTCTATCGACATTATAAAGATGGATCAATTCAAGTTCCTCAGAAGACAACTGATCACTATCTCCACCACCAATAAGATAAGTCGCTAGAAATACAGAAAAGAAACCAACAACGATTGCCAATTGATAATAGGACACCAACGTTCCCCTTTTCTTAGGAGGGGCGATCTCAGCAATATACATGGGAGCAGCCATTGAGGCAATTCCTACACCTAATCCACCAATAAGTCTGAATATTACAAGAGTTGATAGTGATTCAGGAATTCCAGAGCCCCAAGCAGAAATAGCAAATAATAATCCTGAAAGAATCAGCGAATACTTTCTGCTAAATCTATCGCTTATCCAACCTGCTAGCAATGCGCCTACAAGGCACCCATACAGGGCACTACTTACTGCCCAGCCTTGCTGTGCCTTTGTGAAATTGAAATACTCCGTAAAATATAATTGCGACCCCCCAATCACGCCAGTATCATATCCAAACAGTAAGCCGCCTAGAGTTGCTACAACTGTTATGGCAAGTATGAATCTATTGTTATCATTTGATTGTTTTGATATACTCATTTCTTAGTTTTCAACTAGTCGAAAGTTACTTTCTAATACATCTCGTGAATTGCCACCTACAAAAACCTTGAACTCTCCAGGCTCAGTACCATAGGTGAAATCTTTTCGATAATAGGATAAATCTTCTGATGAAATTTCAAATGAAACTCGCTGACTTTCCCCTGCTTTGATAAGTAATTTTTTGAATTTTTTGAGCTCTTTCACTGGTCTGGTGATACTGCCTACAACATCCTGAATATATAGCTGGACAACTTCTTCTCCATCCATTTCTCCATTATTAACCACAGTTACCGATATTGTTATCGTTCCATCATTGGTCAATTCTGCATCTCTTAGAAGCAGTCCTACATATTGAAAATTACTATACCCCATTCCATATCCAAAAGGAAACAGTGGTGTATTCTCTACGTCTCCAAAATGAGAATAAAACACTATTCCCGGATCAGTTGATGGTCTTCCTGTACTTTTATGATTGTAATACATCGGAAGTTGACCAACAGACCTTGGGAAAGTCATAGGCAATTTTCCAGAAGGATTGTATTTACCCGTGATGAAGTCAGCGATAGCATTGACAGCTTCAGATCCCAAATGCCAGGTCTCCAAAATAGTTGGAATATTATCGGCTTCCCATGGGATTGTCATAGGCCTTCCGTTCATCAATACGAGTACAATGTTTTTATTCACTTTATACACTTCCTTTAGAAGTTCCAATTGCAAACCTGGAAGACTGATATCCACCCGACTTCTAGATTCCCCAGACATAAAGGCTGTTTCTCCTAAGACCATAAAAACGACTTCTGCATTTTTCGCAACTTGTATGGCTTCTGGAAAACCTGACCTATCTTGATTCTCTACCTCCGTTGGTTGTGAAAAAGTATTGGGACCGATAGATAGTTTGCAACCTTCAGCATATCTTATATCCTCACTTCCAATGGCTGCTACCATTCCTTCATAAAAGGAAACAGCAGAATTGCCTTCAGCAGCCGCCCGCCAATTACCTAATGGAGTATCCTTGTCTTTAGCCAATGGACCAATAATCGCAATGCGCTTAGATGATTTGAGTGGAAGAGTATTTAAATCATTTTTGAGCAATACAATAGATTTTCGTGCCGTTTCTCTTGCAATAGCGACATTCTTCTCACTAATCAATGTACTTCGTTCTCTTTTTTCATCTCTATATCGATAAGGGTCTTCGCAGAGACCTAGTCTTTATTTAATT
>JAWUWD010000028.1:0-18153 GCA_034112085.1 Cyclobacteriaceae bacterium | reverse complement strand
CAGTATTCCCTAATCTAATTCCATTTGATGAAGTATGGAGAACAGGAGCAAATGAAGCAACCAAAATCACTACACTAAATGATCTCACTATAAGGGGGAGTACCCTTCCTAAAGGAACTTATAGTTTATGGACTAGACCTGGTCAAGATGAATGGGAAATCATATTCAACAGTCAACATGGACAATGGGGAGTGGACTTCTTTACCGCTAAGGCTAATCGAGATCCTACACTAGACGTATTGTCCTTGAAAGTCCCTGTATATCAGACTGACAACAATATAGAGCAATTCACCGTGCAATTTGAAGCATGGGGTGAAGTCATAGAATTGTTACTGATGTGGGACCATACTATCGTAGTAATGCCTATAAATAAAGACTAATTTATCCTCTTCAAATAAACGATCACCTGCCCCGCTAGTTCCGCATTTCCTTCTAAAGATTTGATTGGAATTGTTTGACCTTCTACTGCACACTGTTCAATAGATGTTTTCTTTCTCAGAAGCTCCTCAGAAAGGGTGTTCGCTATGACTTCAGCCAATGTTGGTAGTACCTCAATTTCTACAACATTAAACTCTGAATCAATCGAATCTAATTCTACAATTGTCGAAGCTATTTCTATCATTGTCGAGTCTGATGAGTATTCCTCTATCTCAGTAATTGCTGCAACCTCTACAGAATCTATTTCAACTTCAAGCTCCAAAGTATCCAACAGGTAGTGAACAATGTTCAGTTTATACTTTTCAGGGTTTCTTGAAATAAATCGAGTCAATCTTCTTAATGAATATATTGACTCGTCAGTCACTTCATGACTCAAAGTGTCAAATTTCATTGCTTTCAACTCTAGACTATCTCCAAGGTTGATCATTCTTGGATCTACATCCCATTTCTGCTTCTTAGATGACTTCAAGGCAGTAAGATCGAACAACGCTGAAGTAGCTGGGATTTCCGGATTAGTAGTTTCGAAAGATACATCATACACTTTTCCTTCTTTCAACATTATATCGTAGCTATCTCCTGATGATAAAGTCTCGAAAACTATCCTTTCACGATTATTAATATCGTATACTTTTAATGTCCCTCCTTCAGATGACTTGACCTCTCCGATTATTCTCATCACACTCTTTGGCTTGTATTCCTCTGGAATCAATATTTGAGCGATGATCCTTCCCCGATCTACTGCTTTGTCATGATACACATATCTTCCTCGTGCTGCCACACTGATATTTCTAGTACCATTTACTGGAAGAAACTCCATTCCCACCGGATCAGACCAACTACCTTCCTCTAAACGAGACTGATACCACTGCATATTACCTTGGGAGTCCGATAAAAACATCAAGGTTTCACCGTCAGCTAATATATTGGGAGACATCGTATTGCCTTGATTGATTTGACTTGGCAATTCTTCTGGCTTTCCCCACTTAGCAGTAGCCCTGCTCCGTGAGGACTTCATTAGTTTACAACCAGAGGCAGAATTATCTGTCATAGTTTCACATGACATGAAGTACATCGTCTTACCATCAGATGATATGGAAGGACTCCCATCGTTAAGGCTAGAGTTGATAGGTGACCCAAGATTTTGTGTATTTACCCATGCGCCTCCTTGCCTCTTACTCATCCACAAATCAAAACCTCCTAGTCCACCACTCTTTTTGAAAGTAAAGTAGAACTCCGATCCATCGAAATTGAGACAATATCCATTCTGATAAGTCAAATGAGGAATATTCATTGTCCTTGGCAATTCCACTGGATCCTTCCATGAGGAGGCACTTTTTTTCTCAGTGTACATCATTAATGAATTACCTTCACTGCTATAGTTAGACATGTATACCATCGCATTGCCATCTCCACTGATCGCTGGACTATAATTTTCGTACCCTAGCATATTGATATTTCTAGGCATTTTTTTGGTCTTAGCTTGTCCAAAAGCGATCTGTACAACTACTAACAATACAACTATCATCCCCGGTGATTTTCTCATCATTTTGACTTAATTAGTGTTCCTTATCAATTTAGTGATTTAGTTTGGCAAACCGGCAAACCCCAAATAGCTTACCTACTTCTGATACTTATAAAACAGTAATGTGCCTCTATCCCCTTGCCCTTCATTTGAAATCAATAAATCTCCAGATGGTGTAAAACAGATTCCTTCTGGTTGGCCAAATAATTTATGCTTCAATGAATACACAGCGGACACCTCCATGGATTGACTCAATGTCACCAACCACTTACCTCCGTGCGCTAAAATATATACTTCATTGGTGATGGGATGGATCGCTACTCCAGAAGGCTTAAATTCACTAACCTTGCGCTTCCCCCCTTTGCTTTTTATAAATTTCTGAATCTTCTTATTTGGAAGAACGAGCCAAGGATTTTCATCAAGTCTTCGATTAGTCAAATCGAATCTATAAAACCCTTTGCCTTTATTATCATTGTCTCCTATATCAGAGGACCCTTTACATGCCAATATGAGCTGATTGCTTATTTTATCATATGCCAGACCTTCTATATCATTCTTGCTGTTCAGGGGCGTTTCTATCTTATTTACATTTTTGGAAGAAATATCCAATTCAAATAAATCACCATTGGCCTTTACAATATAAATCGACTGCCCAGCAAGTTCTACCCCTTCATAATCTCCATCTTTACCAAATCGGTACTCCTCCACAACTTTCCCTAGATTGTAATCGTAAAAGAATAACTTACCTACTTCATCTTGAACAGCCACAACAATACTGTCTCTGAAATAACTTAGCCCTGATATTTCCTCTAAATCATACGGCAGCTTGAACATCAAATCTGGTTGTTTGAGGTCATAAGAACTACTTGAAATACTTGAGACAACTTTATTAGTTTCATTTTTGGTGCTTTGCGCACACCCTAAAGTGGAAATTACTATAATAATTATCAATAATTTCGTTAGAGGCTTAAGTCTCATAAGAATATGCTTATAGAATCTCATCAAGTAGATTTATATCTGGAAAATTCATTAAATTTAAATATAAATAATTTTACATGACTGATCTCAAATCAATTCTAGAATCTACTAAAGAGCAGGCGATTGCCATAATCACCAATGAAGTAGACCCTCTATTTGTTTATCATACGCTTGCGCATACTGAGTCGGTAGTGGAAGCTACTATTGAAATCGCTGCACAGACCAATTTGGGAGAAGAAGATTCAATATTGGTAACTATAGCCGCATGGCTTCATGATACGGGATACAAGAAGGGGTGTGAGAATCACGAGGAAGCTAGTATCGCAATTGCTGAAAAATTATTGTCCGAAATGGGATTGACGGTTGATAAAATCGAACATGTCAAAAAATGTATTGCTGCCACTCGAATGCCACAAAGTCCTCAGAATCTCATGCAGGAAGTCCTTTGTGATGCAGACCTATTCCACCTTTCTAGCGATCAATTCATCAACTTAGGGAACAAACTAAGAGATGAATGGAGTAACACAGGGGAAAAAACGATGACTGATGATGAATGGAATGAAATGAATTTTCAGTTTATCAAGAGGCACACCTACTTCACTAACTATGGAAAAACAGTTCTAGAAAAGAGAAAACAAAAGAATATCAAACAACTAAAAAAAGAAAAAAAGGACTCGGCCATAGACCCCAAATATGTCAGCAAACTCGAATCAGAAGTAGTCAAACTTCAAAACAAATTGGAACAGGTGAAAATTACTAAACCTGATCGTGGTATCGAAACCATGTTTCGTACTACATCAAAAAATCATTTGACACTTAGTGCCATGGCTGACACTAAGGCAAACATTATGATTTCGATCAATTCGATACTGCTCTCAGTAGTGGTAACAATATTGATGCGAAAGCTTGAAAATAATCCCCATCTGATCATCCCCACATTCGCGCTTACTCTGGTTTGTTTGGTGACAATCGTAATCGCTATACTTGCTACAAGACCCAATGTATCTTCTGGAACTTTCACAAAAGAGGATATCTTAAAAAAGAAAACAAACTTGCTATTCTTTGGGAATTTTCACGGAGTGGATTTGAAAGACTATGAATGGGGAATGAAGGAGATGTTGAAGGATGCTGACTACCTTTATAGCAGTTTGACTAGAGATATCTATTTTCTTGGCGCTGTACTAGGTAAAAAATACAAACTGCTCAGAATATGCTATACCATATTTATGTTCGGG
The DNA here is from genome assembly GCA_034112085.1 of Cyclobacteriaceae bacterium. Taxonomy (GTDB): domain Bacteria; phylum Bacteroidota; class Bacteroidia; order Cytophagales; family Cyclobacteriaceae; genus JAWUWD01. The sequence goes on along the minus strand of JAWUWD010000028.1, from coordinate 13,980 downwards.
ATTGTTATTTCTGTGCTGCTCTTTGTAATAGCGGTTCTGTTCTACGCACCTATTGGAGAGACTTCTGGCTTTATACTAGAGCTTTAGTCAATCATCTGACTCGACCTCTCTAGATTTTAGCCATTTATAAAAATCGCTTTGCGCTTCAACCGGAATATCTCCTGAAGGCACAACTACATTAGTGTACGACTGGTCAAGAAGACGAGAATGAACATTGTCGGTTAGCTGTAATTCAAGTAGTTTCAAAATTTCTTCTTTGGCCTCTTCATCATAAACTGGAAAAACCACTTCGACCCTTTTATATAGATTCCGACCCATCCAGTCGGCTGACCCCATGAACACCTCCTTGACACCAAGGTTATTGAAGACGAAAATTCTAGCATGTTCCAAGTAGCGACCAACCAACCTATTGACTGTGATATTCTCACTTAGATTCGTGACACCAGGTATCAACCTACAAATTCCTCTCACAATGAGTTCGACTTTTACTCCAGCACTACTCGCCTCGTAAAGCTTATCAATCATGCCCTTTTCCTCTAGGTTATTTAGTTTGATTAGAATCCTGGCTTCTTTCCCATCTTGAGAATGACTGATCTCCCGATCTATCATTTCACAAAATCGATCTACAATATTGAACTGAGATACCAGTAAATGTTTTAATCCTTCAACAGGCTTACGCTTGTATAAAAACAAAAACACCTTATTCATTTCCTTGACGATCTCATCATGACAGGTGAGTAATCCGTGATCAGTATATATACTAGCTGTATTTTCATTGAAATTGCCAGTACCTAAGAAAGCGAATCCCTTCTTCACATTATCCACTTCCCTAATGACAAGTGCCATCTTTGCATGTACTTTGAGTCCCGGTATACTATAAATAATTTTGATTCCCTCTCGTTCAAGCTTTGCTGCCCACTTTAGGTTATTTTCTTCGTCAAATCGTGCTTTAAGTTCTACAAATACGGTAACTTTTTTTCCGTTCTTCACAGCGCTTATGAGTGCGTTCATAATAAATGAATCACTAGCTACTCGATAAAATGTTGCCTTGATCTCTTTAACATGTGGATCGATAGCTGCCTCATTGAAAAATCGAAGAACGTAGTCATAGGACTGATATGGGAAGTGAAGCATATGATCCTGTTCTTCAATAGCTTCAAACAGCGAAACTACATTTTCCAATACACGTTTCTCAATGGGTCTTTGCTTCTTATACTCCAATTTTGATCCAAGAGGATTGGGTAGAGACATCAAATCTGAGCGATTGTGATATCTCCCTCCTATTACAATATCTTCTTCTTGGAGTTTGTAGATCTTTATTAAAAAATTAAGGACATGCTTAGGCATGGCGCTATCATGTAAAAATCTAGATGGGACACCAATATTTCTTGAATTGAGCTGTTTCTTAATCTTCTCAACTAAATCACCCGCGTATTCATCTTCAATTAGCAAATCTGCATCCCTATTGAGCTTTACACTCTTACAAGAAATAACCTCATATCCTGGAAATAGAAAATCAATATGGCGTAAAACAATATCATCCAGATGGATGAAATAATATACGCCATCGATTTCTGGCAATTCGAAATATCTTGACAAATGATCAGTTGGGATATTCAAAGTGGCAAAAGTGGGTATTTTATCTTCATCACCTACTTTGTTCAATTCCACGATGAAGTATAGTGCACGGTTGTTCAAAAAAGGAGGCGTTTCCATCTCTTCATTGATGATCACCGGCTGAAGATATGAAAGCACATTACTCTTAAAGTATTGCTTGACTACTTTTCGATGCTTTTTCAAAAGCTCTTCATCCTTATAAATGATGATATTATTTTCTTCTAGCTCAGGCATCAATTCTTCTCGGCTAATTCTACCAAATTCATTGAGCTGAGTATTCACCTCTTCCAATATTTGCTTGAGCAATTCCTTCGGATTGACTCCTATCTGTTTGTTAATTTTCTTTCTATCAATGTCTGCTATACTCCTAAGAGTTGCCACTCTTACTCTGAAAAATTCGTCCAAATTTGATGAGTAAATTGCCAGAAATTTGATACGCTCATATAATGGCACCGAGTGATCTCCTGCTTCTTCCAGAACTCTCTTATTGAAAGACAACCAGCTCAAATCTCTATCGAAGTACTTTGAAATTTCCTCAGGCATATTGGTAATGATTATACATTCATGATAAGTAGGTAATCTACATAAATATCAAAAAGAATACGACCCATTTATCTAATTGATTGATATATTGCGAAAAATATAAGCATATGATACTGTACAATGTAACTGTCGGAATAGACCCTACTATAGAACAAGAATGGCTCGGATGGATGAAGACTATTCATATACCTGAAGTCATGGCTACAGGCATGTTTGTTTCCTATAAAATTTATAAAGTGTTCATACAGCAAGAAGGCGACAACCCTTCATACTCTATCCAATATTTCGCAGAAAACATTGATAAAGTAAATAGCTATTTAGACAAATATGCACCAGCACTACAACAAGTTCATATGCAACGCTATATGAATAAGCATGTTGCCTTTAGAACATTACTGGAAGAGGTATAATTACCAATCCAAATGACAATTCAGCCAGCCATCATCTAGGTTGGCCTCGTTTTTTTTGTAAAAATTGATGGCGGTATCATTCCAGTCAAGAACCTGCCACATCATGCCTGTGCAGTTAGATGCCTTTCCATGAATGATCATTTGATCGAAGAGCAGTTTTCCTGCTCCTGTACCTCGAGATGACTCGGTAACGACTAAGTCTTCAAGGTATAGCCGTTTGCCTTTCCAAGTTGAGTATCGGTAGTAGTACAACGCAACACCAATAATAACGCTGTCACTTTCGGCTACATAGAATCCATAGATCGGTTGATCTCCAAAACCATCTCGCTCCATAGTCTTCACCGTAGCCGCCACTTGATCCAATGACTTTTCATAGTTGGCCAATTCCTTAATCAGAGCGAGAACTACTGAGAGATCTTCTTTTACACCTTTTCGTATTACATTTTTATCAACTGACATCCATCGAAGAATTTTTTTACAACTTAAGCTTATTGGCAATTTTATTAGGTAAAGCTTCCTTATGAATCGTTATGCTAATGGTCTTTAACCTCATATAGGCTTCACTAAAGTAAACATATCCCCCGTTGGCGACTCTATCAGAATCACTACCCCAGCTATTTTTCACTTTGTAATACTTAGTGCCATTCTGATCTTTCAATGTCCCTGTGATATGCATCAAATGATCATCAGTCGTGTTATAGTTTTCAAATTCTTGCTGTCGGTAATCCTGGGTGATATTCTTTTCATTGATAACTTCTGTCATTCCCTTTTCAACATCTTCTAAGTTAGCAGGCACGAATGCCACACCATTTTTTGAAGAGAAAGTTTTTTCACTTACATCACAATCAAACTCTACGGTGAATCCATTTGTTAATGCATTATCCAATGTTTCGATAAAATCATCTAGAGGCAGATTGTGAAAGCTACCATTGCTAAAGTTGTCAGGAATATTGAGAATAAAAGATTTATAAAATTGCTCTTGCGTAAAAGACGTGAGACTAATATAATCCTCAGGCACAATCTTAGTATATTCTAAAAATGACTTAGGAGTATAGGCTACTCCATTATAATCAAATCTATCCACCTTGTTTCCCAAATAAATATCCAATACTGACTCAATAGCCGGCTTCCAGTTTGTACTCAGTGATTTTCCAGGATTCTTTATATAGGTATCCAACATAGCGCTCACCACTGCTTCCATTTCAGAATGATTGTGATAAGTCTCCTCTTTTGATAGACCATTGTACACTTCCAGAGGAACAAGCCCATTCATTCTAACAGCGTTCATCACATCGTGAGCAAGACCACCTTCGCTAAACTGTGCCTTACCCTGTCGCATAACGTAGTTTTCAGCCTTATCCGAATAGGTATTTCGAACAGAGTACATTTCTGACAAATCAATTCGATTACCCGTTAGTCGCATGATCTCTGATTCCAAGAATGATGATGCCGAAAAACTCCAGCAGGTCCCCGTGTGTCCTTGACTAATGACATCTGTTGCATCCAGATCTATTAACGTTTTGAATTGATACTTATCCTGAGCGAACAGTGATGTGCTCAAAGTAAGAAGACTGGCAATGATAATGACCTGACGCATATTTAGATTTTTAATTCCAACTCCAAATAAGCTAAATATGTCACTCTTATCCGCTAATAATAGCTATTTTTTGATGAGTGGCTTAGAATTACTCTATCATCAAATACATCTTCTCAAGTGTTATGGCTTCATCCATTTTATCCTCAGGAATTGGTATTAGATAAGTTTGCTCATTCTTTCGTTCTCCAGTACTGGTAGAAATGACAACTTTGAGTAAATCCCATTCATCTTCCTTGTCAACTCTTATTGTTTCAACTTCACTCCCCATTTGGTTGAAGTGAATAAGTAAGTTATTGACTATGATGGCATTTTTTGTGAATATGATATTACCCGTTTCACTAGAAGACAGCTTCTTAAGGCGAATTCTATATCCAAGATAGAACACACCTCCGATGACTAGCCCAAAAAACATCGCGGACACAATAGTCATGACGGTCAACATCATCCAATCAAATTCTGAGTATAAACTAAAAAAAAAGATCAACAGTCCCAGTAAAGCAGCCCATATAGCCATCCCCATAGACTCTTCCTTATCATAATTCTTTCTCCATTCAATATACGACATCCATTCCTTTTGCTTGTGATGCCATTTAGTCATAGAGGCAATCTTACCACTTTGAATATCTACGATCATCTGCTTGCTCCAGCGCTTGTTGAGCTCTCCAATAGTCACGACCGACCAGTAAATAATAATTAAACTACTAAGCAAGGCTAAAAGATATAGCCATGAAAATCCTCCAGTGGCAAGAAGAATAGAACAAGTAACGATCGCTCCAAATGCAGCCATCATAAGGATTGTTAAAATAATAATCTTAAAAATAAATAGGCGGTTTTTATCTTTATTAGCAGTCATAATTTCAGAACAGTCTTTTGGAGAAACTAAATAGATACATTATTTATAAAGCAGAATATCATAATTCAGATTCTCGACCCTTGTGGTTGGACGTTGCTTACCATCGGTAGCCTCGTATACCTTCTCTGATAGATATTCCTGTAATTCGCTTGCATAAATACTCCCATCTCCATTGAGATCAGCCTCCTTAGAGTATAGACCTTGCTTGAGGAAAAATGTGAATACCCCATTTTTCCACTTATCACTTTCCCATGCAAATTCCGCACCCCCAGCACTGGAGATCACTATTGTCCCGGTATTTTCCCTCAGATCAGCAAATTGTGACTTCATGAACTTAAATAGATTGCCGAAACCTATAATTCTATGCACACCTGTACGCTCATGGACTTGAGTGAATCCTCTAGAACTGAGTTTTCCTCCAAGATTGGCTGAAGTATTCGAAACAGTAACAGACTCCTTTTCTAGCTCTCCAGAATGACATGCATCAATAAGGATCAACTTGTTTCTAGCCTTGATATTACTCATTAAATCCTGCACACTTTCATAGGCTAGGCCACCATTACTTGGATTTGAGAAGTCAATATTGTGAGCTCCAAGATAGTAATTGAGATCCTTATCAAGCAGTCCGTGTCCAGCAAAGAAGAAAATGACATAATCATCAATTTTTGATTTATTTAGCTCGTTTTTGGTTGCAGCGATATTCTCTGGGGTAGCCTGATTGTCAAGGTAATTGAGATGATGGATGTTCTCGAACATATCACTTTGAGATTTGAGCAATTCATGAATATCGCCTGCATCCTTGGTAGCATAGGTCAGGTTGAAGTCTTCATTAGCATATTTGGATACGCCAACTGTTATCAAATACAAATCTCGCTTAGGCTTATCGTTGATATAATCCACTTCGAATGATTGGACCAAAGAAGAGATTCCTTTATTATTGATTAGACTAACTTCAACCTTATTATCACCAGTACTAAGACCCACCTCAATGTTCTTAGTGATTTGCTTGCCATCAATTTTTATTTGCGATAGTGGCACCCCATTGATTTTCACTAAAATAGAGGATAAATCTTCTTTATCATCAGAACCGGTTACTGTGAATTTGTAATTTCTAGACGCTGTTGATCTTGGTAAGCTGGCCAAATCAACGTCAACTACAGGCACATTGAAATCTAAAGTGCCTCCATCTGGAATACCGAGATGTTTTCGCCTCTTCTCGAAGGCAACGTTGTATGCACGTATCAATCGACTATCGGCATATCCTATTCTTTCTAGTACGATATCCGGTCGGTTGAATTGATAATCGAATTGTTCAAAAGGATACATCTTTCCTTTGTGCTTAAAAGCAATACCTTTCAGCGCATTCTTACTAGCCATAAAGTAATAGTCAGGAGTAATCGCAATTACTTCATTGTCCCGAGTGATCATGATCTTAGCCACATTTTCGCCCGACACTGGATTCCAAAGAACAACAGAACCATCCAAACTAGCAGTGAAAGCATACTTCTCATCTGGCGTATATCCCCACGAAGTAATCTTATTGAGATGTGTCAGTTCTGAAGTGCCATCTCCAGAAGTCAGAGTTACTATAGTTTTCTTTCTATTGATTTCTAAACTACTGCCGTGCTTAGCAGAAGCGATAGCCTTTTTTCCAACAATTTCATTATTGAGAATTTCTCCTGAAGACAGGCTCCATGTAATCTTTTTACCCTCGGTAGCAGTTGAGATGGCACTAGATTCATCTTCAGAGAATGAAAGCGAAGTGATCTCGCCTAGATGTCCTTTGAAAGTTCTAAGTATTTCTTTGGTCTGCCAGTCTACCACATGGAAATAAGAACTGTTGTAAAAACTCATCAAAGCCACACTGCGATCTTTACTGAATGCATATCGCTCGATGATCTCTTCCATTTCGAAGTGTTCAATGAGTTCCATACTCGATAGTTCTACCATATAGCGATCTTTCACTCCAGTAGATAAAATCATCGTCTTGCCGTCTCCTCCAAAGGCTGCAGCATACATCGGAAGTACAGCGCCAGTAGTAAATGTTTGGATATTTCTCATGAGATCCGTATCCCAAAGTTTCATTTCTCCATTGTCCGCTGAAGTGAAAATGTATTTGCCATCACGCGAAGAGACCGCATCTATTATTGGCGATTGATGCGCTGAGATGGACTTGTAAGGAGTCGCATACATATTGTCCATTTTCTCACTGAGCTTACCATACGGATTAGATGTTCTTGGGAAAAACTTAATGTCATCATATTTCCACCAAAGGAGTTCTCCGAAACGATTGCCTGCGATGACGTCATCCCTCCCATCTTTAGAGAAAAATGCAGATAACGAACCTTGAATACCTACCGCTACATCCGTATCTGTTTTGTTCATATCGTAGTTATCCTTTTTTTTCAAGGACAGTATCTTGAAGTCCCCAGTGGTATCTTGAAAGTTCATAGGAATGAGGCTCTTCCAAAGTGGTTCTTTACTTTTCTTCCAATCGGTAATCTTGTTCCAATCTTTGATAATGTTGATAGATGATTGGCCAAACTGGACTCGACCAATCATGAATTTTTCATCCTTAGAATCGAAGCTGATAGAAGTCGCTCCTCCTCCGGGAACCCAAGTCACCATTTTTCCTTGAGGAATGGTGAGAAATGCATTCTTACTTAATAATCTATCAGTCTCTGTATAGAGATATTCTCCGCTGTTGAGGAATTTTAAGCGATTGACTTCACTTTTGAATTCAGCAAGCTCTTTAACCTTACCTGAAGACACTGTATGAAGCAGTACTACTTTATCCTTACCACATGTGGCAAAATATTCTCCAGTAGGAGAATAGTCTACACCCAAGACCTTGTTCTTATGGTCTGAGATGACTTTTATAGTTTTGCCACTTTCCACATCCCAAATGATCACCTTTTTGTCATCACCTACTGATACTAGTGTTTTCGAATCAGGAGCGAAAGCGAGATCATTGACGGCCTTTGTATGACCGAACATAGTGGTCATCTCTTTACCAGTTGCGATTTCCCATATTTTGATGGTGAAATCTTCGCTACATGTAGCTATTTTAGTGCCGTCAGGAGAATACTCAATATCGTTAATCACCTGACCATGCCCAGCTTGGAGTACAAGCTCTGTGTCTTGAGAATAGCAAAAAGATGAATAAGTCAAAATAAACGAAGAAAGTAATAGCCACTTTTTCATGTTGAAGTTGGTTAAGGATGAAAAAAATAAGACCGATCCAAGAGGATCGGTCTAAGTGAATCAAGAATGCTACTCTGCTTGATACTTGATCACTTTATTACCATCGAATACAAAAATGAATTTACCATCTTCAGTGAGATCAGCACCACCACTCAATTCTCTAATTCTTGCATATTGTTCATCATTGCTCTGTCCACCAATTGCTGCTTGCTTGAGCGTTTTCTTTTCAGAATTATGCTTAGGGATCTTAATAGTTCCTAACGTTTCTCCAGTTGCAAGGTCAAGTAACGTTAAGTCATCTTTCTCATTCTGCACATATAATTTTCCCCCTCTTTCATAGGTAGTTTGTATGTTTTTAATCTTCTCTGAAGAATAGAGCGCCTCTCCATTACTCTTCTTAAATGCAGTCACACCTTTAGTTCCCATGATGGTCACTGCCTCTCCTATGTCATAGGCGAATTTTGGTTTACCTACCTTAGTCGCTTTGAAGTCAACCTGGTAGTCTTCCTTACCACTTTTGGCCTGAATCGAATAGAAGAACTTATTGCTAGCTGCAAACACATTCTTTTCGTCAACGGCCATTTTTGTAATGCTTCCTTTGAACTTGTCCGAAGACCACAACTCTGCTCCAGAATCAGCATTGAATCCCCTCAAGCCAAACTTTCCTACCCACACATACTCGTTGACATGCCGCCATGACACACCACTACTTCCACCTGTTCCATATCCAACAGTTTTCATAAGCGCACTATATTGCTGATTGACAAGACCTCCTATTTGTGCAACGACTACACCATCAACAAGTGCTAATCGTGGCAATGCTTTGGCATCGTTTATTTTCTCTGAAGTCCAAAGCAACTCCCCAGATTCTAAATTATATTTCTGTAAGTATTTTCTCCTTACCTTCTTATCTTTTTCTTGAAGCACCACAAATACAGCATCATCCGTAATTAACGGATCAGCAATAGCATCATAACTTGAACCGCTAATTTTATTGCCAGACACTCCACTAGGCTTCACTAAAATTTTAATATCCTGATTGAAATAGGCACTCCATACATTCTTACCAGAAGCAAGGTCGAATACCTGGATACCGTTATAAATCACAAAGATTCGGTCGCCTTCTATTTTCAATTCACCTTGTCTTTCTTTGGTAATATATTTTTTACCTCCAAAACCCTGATGTTGGGTCTTCCAAATCACATCCCCAGTTTTGACATCTATTTTTGCAATAGCATTTATGTTTTGCACACCCGTAGTAAACATATCCAAGCCATTTCTCATAAAGTTGATCATCACGATCTCACCTTTATCCGCTAAATACTCGTGACGACCAATCGCTCCACGGAACTCTTCCGTTTCCCAAAGTACTTCTCCTTCTTTCACATCTATCATCACCGTTTTCTTAGGCAAACTGAAAGCGAAGGCTTTCATTTCCGGAATATAAGCAATGGCATCTTCAATCGTTTTCTTTGGAATTTGGAAGCCTTCCAGCGTCCACATCATAGATCCATCTGCAAGATTTATTCCTGCGATTCTATCATTTCTTCCAGTTTTGGAATCAAATAACAATAGTGTATTTGCTTCCCAAAGCACGTACTGATAGTTGCTGTTGGTGATTACTTCTTGAGTAGCTTCTTTGAATTTTCCGTACCAAAGCTGCTTACCTGAGGCACCATCTATGAGCGCCATATCTTTCTTAGAAGTGGTAAGTGCATAGTTGCCATTAGGACTGGTGCACGAGTATATATTAGCCGAGCTTTCTGTTTTGGCACTCCATACGACAGGAAAGGCATCACGTCCTCCTCCACCTACTTTAGATTGCACTTTGTTTTTTAGATTTTTTAGGCCTCCAAATTTTTGCGCATTGATATCCGTGAGACAGACACTAATTGCAACAAACAGAAGGACCATTTTTAGAGTAGCATTTTTCATGGTTCTGCGTTTAAGTTTATTAAATGATTATCCAAAACTCCATACAAACAATGGGCGAGGACATACCCAACTCATGGTGAATCTATATACCCACTGGCACGGATGCCTATTTACAAGTTTGGTCTATAGCCTCTTGAGCAGACGCTAGCCCCAGTGAGAGCGCTTCTTTAAAACTCTTACAGGCATTATCAGCCTGATCTGTATAATAGTAAATCATCCCTCTATTAAAATAGATATTAGGGTCCTCTGGGGCATATACCAATGCTTGGTTAAAGCTTGCCATCGCTGCAGTGTAATATTCAATCTTGGTTTGCGTGACTCCCTTTCTCAAGTGATATTCTGCATTCACAGAGTCTCGTTGAATTGCATATTCCAAAAATTCTATGGCCTCCAAGTTTTGGTCAGCACTGATAAACAATAACGCCCTGTAGTAAAATACATTAGCGATCGATTGGTCCAATTCTAAAGATTGATTCAATTCGCTTTCTGTCTTCATCATGCCAGTGATATATTCCTTCTCGGTGGCATAATTTGTTGAAAATGCTTCCTTCGCAGCCTCAAAATCCTGTAAAGCTTTTTGATTATTGGTCTGACAATAGACACCTGTACATACAGTCATCAACAATGCTAATATCAAATTTTTCATATTCCGTTCGTTTATTTATCTCACGTTAACCTCCACAATAGGAATTGATTGCTTGCTGAGCTTGTTCAAACCCCAACACCACCGCTTTTGCAAAATCTGCACACGCCATCTCATCGTGCATCTGTCCATAATGCTGCATGCCTCGATGATAGTAAGGTGCGCCTTGGTCTGGAGCAAGCTCGATTGATGTATCTAGATCATTGATGGACTCGACTCTATGTTTCAGTATGCCGTGGCTCATTCCCCTACGCATGTAGTATTCCCATTGAGTATTATCTAACTCAATGGCATAATTCAGCACTTCGATCACATTTTCCCAGCGTTTTTGCATAGCAAAAAGCTTCCCTCTGAGGAAGAATGCTTCAGGGTTGGTCTGATCCAAACGCAGCGAATTATTCACTTCAGTATCAGCTTTATTCATCCCTGCTATGAATTCTTCTTGACTTTGATAATCAGTCTTGAAAGCGACCAATGCTGTATCATAGTGAGCCGCTGCTTTTTCTTTATCCGTCTGAGACCATCCGCTTATTGAGCTGATCAAAAGAATCAATGTCACTATTCCATTTTTCATAGTTTTATTCTTTTATGATTTCTATCGTTTCAAATTGATTATTAGTCAGGTGTAGGTGCAACTCATCTTCTGAAAACCCAGTGATGTGCACCAGTCCTCTTAGTGCGGAGAATCCCTTTCTTGCTTCTTGATCAATTTCTATAGATTCATCAATCACCATCTTGAGTTCGTAAATACCATCCTCATTTTTATCAAGCAACATACTCACTTCCTTCTCATTTGTAAAAATGCCCATGGACTGCATTGTCTCTCCTACCTTATCTGTCTGCTCTATTGTCACTGGTTCGTTGTAGTAAATCTCCCCTTTCAAAAACTTTCGCTTGTAGCCGTAATCTTCGCCCAGCAACTTGCGTACGGCAAACTCTCCCAGAGATTCGGTGTGACCCTTATTACCAGATGAAGTGCTAGTTTCTAAGTCATTGCTGGTCTCAGTGGTGACTTCCTCTGGATGTTCGGCTCTCCAAAGAGGTGTGCCTTCATAGTTGACCGCTATCTGCTCAAACCCAGCAGGTATTTGTTTGACCTGAGTCTGAAATAAGTTGATTTCCTTAAGAGCAGGTAGGGTTGCTAACCAAATCGGCACTTTATCAATCGGATTTCTTCCAAGGTCTAGCACCTCTAGTTTCTTGAGGTTTCTTACAATATCAGGGATTTCAGTGATCTTGTTATTGTTCAAATCCAGTATTTCAAGGTTGATTAACTGCGCTACTTCAGGAGGCACTTCTCTGAGGTATCCGGTGCTGATCTTTAGACTATAAGTGTTTTCGGGGTCTTTCAATGCTACATCTAGGGCTGACTCATAGAGCATCCCGAATATGATAAACATCAAAAATGCAGGTACTCCAAAGAAGAAGAAAACTTTCCCCCTTGATGGTTTCTCACTAAACTTAAGAACTCGGGCTGGCTTGATCAATCCAATGATCATGATCAGGCCAAGCACAAATGAAAGAATTAAAACAATTGTTCCCATTGATCTTTTTCTTTCAAAATTGATCAATATCGACTAGTGGGTCTATACCCGTAAGTAGGTGATTTGAGATACCCACTGGTACGGATACTGGTAAATTCCTAACAGCATGTTATACGTATATTTTGCGCTTAAATTCTGGTAGTGCGGGCTCAACACGTTCATTGCCAGTTATTATGATAATTATATTATATTAGGCTAATAATATATATCAACAATTGTTGATAGCGAATTGTTATGTTGAATTAGGCCCAGTGGAAGGGTAGCTGACACAGGCCGCCATATAGGTTGTGACTAGTTGATATTCTGATATATAAAATTCACAAAAATAGCTTTGTGGATAAGTTGGCTTAAAACCATAATATCCTGTTTATGTGCTTGTTAAGAGGAGTTTTGCCGCAGGTGTCAGCTACCCTTCCACTGGGCTTTTGAGCGGTGATTTTTTAACAATTACTGATGAGCCACTAAACTAATTATTCAATCCGAAATTAGAGAAACTTAGATAAGGCATGATTAATACTCATGATCGATGTTAAAAAACAACAAATCATCAGGTTCGGTCGAAGGGTGTATGCCATTTTTCAATTTATAAGCTACGAAGTAGGCGATTTTCATGGCGTCTATTTTTGTCTTAAACACCTGAATCCCCTCAGCCGCAGGAATGATATCCTGTCTTATTTTGAATCCTTGGTAGTCTATAAAGTATCCATAACCTAGAACGCCATTTTTTTCACTGTCTATAATTTCTACGGTAATGCCTTTAGGTTGGTAAGGCTCCGATACTAAAAGAAACTCGCCAGTTTCAAAATCAATCAAATCTGTTGACACACCAGTATTCAATTGATCTAGTAGAGGTAAGAAAAGAGTTCCATTGGTAGTTACCCAAGTGCCGTCATAGTCATTCCATTTGGTTAACCCTAAAGTTTCATAAATCAGTTTATCCTGATGCTTGCGAAGTTCTTCACCCCTACATGCATAAACCACACCGTGCTCGTCAGAAAGAAGAATGAAGCCTACATCTGTATTAATTGCCAAGAAAGTAGTTTCCTCCAATCTTTCCTGTTCGGTGCCACCGCATCCTCTGATGACTATTTCCTCTTTTTTACATCCCTTAATAGATAGCGCTATGAATGATACTATTGCCAGAAGTAATATTGTTTGAGAAAGTTTGTTTTTTATTATCATTTTCCGTTGATTATCACTATATCAAGATATTTATTATTGAATATCAACAAGATATAACTTTCGTGGCACTTTATGACAACAGCCCTTCCACTGGGCCAATTAGTACTTTGTTGTGTTCGCTTACCTACTCTCGAATTATTAATCCTTTCCACACACCTAACTGCCATTATCTTCCATAATAGCCATAATGTGTGCGGTACTTATTGACAGCGGGCTATCAAAGCCAATTTGATGTCAAAGGTTAAAATGTACTAACTAAGGTTGCAGTATTTACTATATTTAAGAAAACGCAAACTCAACATAACATAGTCTATGAAGTCAAAGTCACACAAAGCTTCCCGCAAGCCAAAACTTCGACTCATAGCCGGGCGTTGTGCACCATCGTAGCGATCAGAAGATGACAATATCAGATGAACAAATTGAGGAGATAGCAGAAATTATTGAATGCGGAG
>JAWUWD010000027.1:0-7464 GCA_034112085.1 Cyclobacteriaceae bacterium | reverse complement strand
ATAATTGATATTTTACCAGTCTTCCTTTTTGTGCTTCAGTCTTAGAAAATATTCTTTTGGTAATTTTGACCAAATCACCTTTATATCGGCGTACTCCTTTTCGTACTCTGGGAAGGCTTAATATTCTTGAAACTCCTCATTCTCGCTTTTATTCAGACCATCTTGTAGTGCGAATATCATGAGTTGATTGAACCTGTTTTTCTTTTTCATTACACTAAAGAGCAAGTCAATACACGTAGATGAATTTTGTTTTATTTCTAAAAAAAGAGAAAGATATACTTAGGTTGCTTTCTTAAATAGTTGAGAGCATTGGAAATATGCTTTTCTACGGTTCTTTTGGATATATTCAATTGGTCAGCAATTCCTTGATTGCTTTTATCTTCAAACCGAGATCATTTTAGAATGAGCTGTTGCTGGTCAGTGAGTTCATAGACTTCTTTCCATATGTTTGCTTCACTTTCTGCTTTCACAAGTTCATCCTTGTCCAGTATAAAATCTTCACTTTCTGCTTTCTTTTTTCAATACTTTTTCAGCCTCTTGGATCGAATCGTAATAGACACTTTTTATAAGGTAAGCTTTTATCGAAAACGTAATATTCAGCGACCGTTTTTTTAAATATGTTAGTGATGGTTCTTTGGGCTATGCCCCTAGCCACGTCAATATCTTGCTTGTGTTTCAGGTAATAGACTACAAGTAGCTCGTAATATTGATTAAATAAATACTTATCAGCTTGATGATCTCCTTCGTGTAATTTTGAGACCAATTATTTTTCTTTTTCACTCATCGAGGACAAAGCTATTGAAGATGGTTTTTTCTATTTGTTCAGTGCCGTCAAGCAACCTTTTAATTTGAGTATCGTCCTTTATTCAAACTCAAACTCAAACTAACGACTATGAAACGACTAATTCAATGTGCTTTTGCTTTTTTAATGATAACAACAGCTTTTGGGCAAAAGAGAAAAGTAGATATTAAGGATTTTACGGGTATTGATTTGGCTATACCTGGCACACTTTACGTGAAACAAGGCGAAACAGTGTCGGTGGAAATTGTATGTTCTGATGAGGCAATGGAAAAAATTGAATTTGAAATGCGTGGTGATCGATTAAAGATCAGAAATAGAGAAAGAGGCTGGTCGGGGTGGAGAGATAGCGAGCTTAGGAATGTTAAAGTCTACGTAACCATGAAAGACATTTCTCGAATAGGCGTCAGTGGATCAGGAGAAGTTTATGGCGAGAATCAATTTAATACACGAAATTTGGATCTTTCGGTCTCAGGTTCGGGCGATATGGAATTGTCCATTAATTCTGCGGACTTAGATGTGTCAATTTCAGGGAGTGGACGATTAAAACTCTCAGGTTCTGGTGAAGATATGGATTTGGATATTAGTGGGTCTGGCTCAGTGATGGCAGCCAATCTTCAAGTTGTGACACTCGATGCTTCGATAAGCGGGTCGGGAAAATGTGAAATAGATGTTTCCGAAGGTATTGACGCTAATATTTCTGGTAGCGGCAATGTATATTATAAAGGAAATCCTGATAAAATTAGGTCCAATTCTTCTGGTAGCGGAAAGGTAAGGCGATATTAATCAAGCAATGAAGGCAAATGTATTGGCATCTGCCTTTGTTTTATTTTCGCCAGTGGATTCAAATATTCCGAAGCTCACTTCCTGCTTCATAAATGCAGCGATGGGGCACCTCCATTGAAAAAAATTTGCCTACTTCATATCTCGTGAGCTTTTTTTGATGTTATTGATTTTAAAGTATTTCCCAATTCAGCATGTAACTCGCTCGTTCGGCTCCTTCTTTATTTCTAGACAGTATGGTAGTGTTGGTGCCAGGTAATTCGCTTTCTATGTCCAAATGAAAATCTCCTAAGTGATCATTTGAGGTAGTCAAATCATATTCCCAAAGCTCAATAGTCATCCAACCCAGCTTCGTGACTTTCGTTTTAAGGCCAATCGTTAGTTCTTCATCAGAATCAATTTTGATAAATTTCTTATCACCTGGCCAAATTTTTTGTCCTTTAAATTTCAGGTATATCTCATCTTTGTCTGTCTCTTCTGGACATTCACATATGATAGAGGTGAGTTTAATCAGCGGCATGGTTTTTTCTGTTAAATATAAGGAGAACCAATGAATCAAACTAATGATAAAATTTCAAGACTTATCAGGATAAGCTCTTTGTTGCTATCGAAAATTCAATATTTTGATTGAGTGTTTCGCGACCATTGATTATGTATGTAATCGTCTGGTTTACGCAGATTCCGCACTTTCAATTTTACAAAAAAAATGATTTCGTCATAGACGTTAATGATTTTTTTGTAAAGTGCATTTGACTTTGGCCGCAGGCCCCATTATCATTTATTTAAGTCAGGTTGTTACTTAAGATGGGTCCACTAACCAACGAAACAATACAAAATGAAATGAGTTATACTTTACTGTTTAATAGAGATATGAGACAAAAATTAATGCTTTTCTTTTTGGTTTTGACGAGTGCTGCTTTCGGACAAAGAGCGGATGCAGATTTATTAAAAACCTCTAATGGTTTCTTAACGATACAGCCAATATTGCATGGTTCACTCGTGTTGAGCTGGAATGATCTATTGATTTATGTGGATCCATATGGTGGATCTGATCTATACGAGCGCTTGGATGAGCCAGACTTTATATTGATCACGGATATTCACGGTGACCATCATGACCAAAAAACGCTAGACTCACTCAACACTTCAAATGCGACATTTGTAGTGCCTCAAGCTGTAATGGATAAGTTGCCTAACGCAATGAAATCGAAAGCAAAGATCCTTAGAAATGGAGAAGAACTGGAACTATCTGATCTTAAGATAGAAGCGATACCTATGTACAATCTGCCCAATGATGAAACGGCAAGGCACCCTAAGGGAAGAGGTAATGGATATATATTGAGCCTTGGCAACAAACGAATTTACATTTCTGGAGATACCGAGGATATACCTGAGATGAGGAGGTTGGAAAACATTGATGTTGCTTTCGTATGCATGAATTTACCATATACAATGGACGTAGCTCAAGCTGCTAGTGCAGTCAATGAATTCAAACCAAAAATTGTTTATCCTTTTCACTACAGAGGAAAAAACGGACTAAGTGATGTTGAGAGCTTCAAGAGACAAGTAGAAAAAGAAAGTCCAAATGTGGAAGTAAGGCTGAGGAATTGGTATCCTTAATTGATGATAATATGATGATCCTCACTCTTTTTGAACTCAATGCTTATTCATCCTTTAAGTGAATAACGGGATTGGTTCGGCTAAGAAATAACACTTGGCTAGTTACGATTAGTACAAGCAGTGCAAGTATTGAAAAGGTGGGAATCAATGCTTGTGTCCAACCATATGATATTCTATTGACGTAATTTTCAAGCCATTTTTCGGTAAAATAGCTACTTGCCAAAAGTCCAATGGCAAGGCTTACAAGAATTGGAACAATAAACTGCTTTTGAATTTTCATAACGATATCCCTAAATTCTGCGCCTAATACTCGCCGTACACTCAGTTCTTTGCGGCTTCTTTTTAATGTAAGCCCGACAAGTCCTAATAATCCAAATCCCGCGAGGAAAATAGATACTGCCGTTCCTATTGTTGCGATTTGAGCTGTTTTTGATTCTTGTTCCAGTTTACCTTGATAAGATTGAGCTAGATACTCATATTGTAATGGTAGAGGATAGAATAACTCGTCCCATAAGGGTTCAATTTTTTCTGAAAGCTCGACTATTGATAATTTCGATTTCATGTAGATGTTGTAAGTTATATTGGCATCCCTTTTTGCATAATAAAGCAACGGGCGCGGTTGGCTCTTTGGTGAAGACAAATAATGATCTTTGATAACTCCAACAATCGTAAATGCGCCTTTATCCAATGATTCAAAAACATATTTTTGGCCAATAGGATTTGTTAGTCCGGTTTTAATTAAAAACGCTTCGTTGACAACCGCAGCATCAGTAATTCCGGCTTCATATGCGTCGTTTATACTTCTACCTTCTACTATTGAAAAACCCATAATTTCCATATAGCTATTATTAATGGCTGCATTCATCAGCGGAAAACCATCAGACTCATCAAATTCGAACGGGGACATGTTGAAACCAGAGAAAGTAGCTTGAGAAAGTATGCTTGGCTCAGTTTTGAGTTTTTCATAAAAAGTGGCTACCTGTTTGTTTTTGGCAAGATCTTGAGGAATTTTTATTTCGATGACGTCTTTTATATCAAATCCTTTATCGAATGATAGGAGGTAATCCAATTGTCCTTGGAAAGTGAGCATACATGCCATCATAGTTATTGAAATACTGAATTGCGCTGTTAATAATGCGCTATTAATACGTTTTGAATTGCCAACCTTATGGGTGCCTTTTAAAGAAGAAAGTAAAGGAAATCGTGAAAGTAAAATTGATGGATATAACCCTCTGATCAATGAAACTATAATTAGAATCAAAATGATTCCTGGGGTAATACTCCAATCAATAAGACTAAATAAAGTGTACTTCTTTTCGACAAATGAAGAAAAGTAAGGCGCAATGACGATGAATAAAACTAGGGCAATAGCTGCAGATAGGATTGTTGTGAGTAATGATTCTGTCATTAATTGCTGAAACACACCTTTCTTAGCAGATCCAATAATTTTACGAACAGCTATTTCCCTTGCGCGACTTACATAAAGTGAAATGCTAAAATTGGTGTAGTTGATAATTGAAATTATCAGACAGAGTAAACCTGTTAGGATAATAAACTTAATCAACCGTTGATTACCTCCTGGAAGAAACCCATTTCCTGATATATAGGTGTTGCTAAGGTGTAAGGTCTCAAATGGCGTCAAATTAGACGTGAAACGTAAGCCATCATTTGTGTTTTGAATAGCTTCGGTTAGTTTGTTATTAGTTGCTTCAATATTATTTGAGTCGTAAAATTCAAGAATGACACTAAGCTGTAGCTGATTGAATTTCGTTTGGTTTTCGGTATTTAGGCTTAAATAGAAACTGTATGGTAGTATAATTTTAGGATTAATGGACGTATTGTTTTTAACATCTTCAAAAAGCCCAATTACCTTAAAAACGCTTGTTTCACCATTGAGTATAATATCTATAGGATGATCGAGAAAGTTATCTCTTAATCCGAGCTTATAAGCCATTGATTCTGATAGTATTAGGGTATTAAGTTGTCCAAACCCAAGTGAATTGCCTTCAACGAATTTGAGCGCCAAGATATCGATTAGTGATCCGTCTGAAATGATCGCTTCTTGGTTAAATGATTGTTGTCCATTAGCTAATATGACGTTTTCTGCCCTAATTCGGGTCAAGGTTTTGACTTCAGGCACTTGCTGCTTGACTTGCTCAGTCATAGTGTGAGAAGCTCCTGGGAAATTTATTTTATTGCCTGAAATTTCTGACCCGATTCCCATTTTATACAGATGCTCCACATTGTTTAAATGTTGATTATAGGTCATCTGGTCAATTGTAAATAGGTACGCGAACCAGCTAAATACTATCCCGAGGCTTAAGCCAACGATATTGACGATGGAATACTTCCAGGTTTTTAATAAATAACGACACCCAGTCTTAATATGACTTTTAAAGAGGATGAGATATTGATCCATATTTTGGTATGATTTAAGATTTGATGGTCTTAGACTTTGAAAACATTCTTTGATAAAATGTCTATTGGCTGTTTTGAGGCCATACTTTGCTACACGCCAGTAGTAGGACTCATAGAGGTCTCCTTGTATTTCTTCAATTTGATCTGAGCGGCATAAGCGAGTTAAAAGTCTGTCAGCCCATACTGGCGGGCGTATTTTTTTTTGAGCTTTCACTATCAGGAAATGTTAAGTTTGGGAATAGTTTTCCAGAGATTATTCCTTTTCTCGTGAAGTTGATGAGCCTGTCGGTAACCTTCTTTTGTGGCTGAGTAAATTCGTTTACGTCTGCCTCCCCGCTCGGCTGTTGGTTCCCCCATTTGTGATTGGACAAGTCCTCTTTTGTCAAGCCTTTTAAGGACTACATGTATCGCAGGGAGTGAGATATCATGATCAAATTTCTGCGAATATATTTTCGCAATTTCTACACCGTAAGTAGATTCTTGAGATAGTAGAATGAGTAAGACTATCTCTTCCAAAACACCCAATGATAAATTCATATTCTTAACATTTGTTTAAGATATACGAATATGATTAACATTTGTTTAAGTAATAGCTGATTTTGGGAAATTTGGCTTTTAGTATCTAGTGCTTACAATGAAAGTGCTCGACGAAAATTGCTATAGAACTCAATTATCGTATGATTAAAGCGATAATTTTTTATATAAACTAGTTTATAATATAAACTTAACTATATTTGAAACATGGAAAAACAAATGACACATCAGGAAAGTCTCAATGTTATCTCTGACATGATAGCACAGGCTAAGCTAAACTACAGCCGAGGTGGTAGCTTTTATTTTTTACTATGGGGATGGGTAATTATGCTCGCCAATTTGAGCCATTATCTGTTGGCCACTTTTTCAGAAGTTGCTCATCCTGAAATAGTGTGGTTAGTCACAATACCTGCTGGAATCACTTCTGGTATATATGGATCAAGAAGAAAAAAGGATGCAGGAGCGGTGAGCCACATAGATAAAATGTATGGTTACATATGGACAGCCGCCGGAGTGGGTATTATATTCGCGCTTGTTTTTATGAGACAACTCAACGGATATCACGGAGCAGTTATATTACTAAGTGCAGGAGTTGGTACCTTTCTTTCAGGTCAAATTATGAGATTTAAACCGTTGATTATAGGTGGCATAGCCTTATGGGTTACTTGTGTCATAAGTATGTTCGTAGGAGAGGTAGATCAACTTTTGGTGGCTGTAGGCGGGATCATAGCAGGCTATTTGATTCCAGGTTACTTACTTAAAAAATCTGAAAAATGAGCGGATTTACGCCATTAGACCCACTGTTACATTCTCAATTGCGCTTAGCAGTGATGAGCTTGTTGATGAGCTTGGAGTCTGCAGAGTTTACTTTTATCAAAGAAAAAACGAGTGCAACGGCCGGCAACTTAAGTGTACAAATTGACAAATTGTCTACGGCAGGTTATATAGCCGTTGAAAAGGCATTTAAAGGTAAGAAACCAGTGACCACTTGTAATGTTACAAAAGAAGGCATTGAGGCTTTTGAGGCTTATGTGAGTGCGCTGAAAGGTTATATTGATTAGGGAGGGAAATGCTCCTTATAAGTTTAATGTCTCTATTGAGGTAATTTTTTCATATTGTAGTTTATAAAATAAAGTAGTCTATTAATAAAAATATATTGTTAATTATGGTCATGGTTTTGGCTCTGTGAGCTCACCATATCAGTGGACAAGACTTTAGCACGCAGGCTAGAAGTGAGGTAATTAAGTTTGACTTTATGGTAGGGAAATCGATAGGTGACGGCTGGAATTACAGCCAACATGGAATTAAGG
>JAWUWD010000026.1:0-8552 GCA_034112085.1 Cyclobacteriaceae bacterium | reverse complement strand
TTCTGTGAAGGAAGATACTTACAAATACATCTTTCTGGATTCTTCACCAGATGAAGTCAGTCAAGTTCAAATCGAATGGCTAAAGAAAGAACTAAACACTGAGTTAAAGATATTGCTATTCATTCATCACCCAATTCTTGACTGTAGAACAATTCTTGATCGAAAATTTCCTTTAAAAAATAGAGATCAATTAAAAGAGGTATTACAATCTTGTTCTCAGGAAATAATGATGTTTTGTGGGCATTATCATATGAATGATGAGCGCAATGATGGCAATATTCACCAACATATCACTCCCGCTATTTCCTATCAAGTAGGTAAGTTTGAAGATCGTATTGAACTCAACACCGAAAATTTCGGATATCGCATTATTGAGATTGATGAAACTTCTATTTCAACTGAAGTTATTATGTTCTCTAGTGACAACTATTGAGCACTAAAGACCTTTTTCAATAATTCTGTGGTTCTAGCGATAGGATCTTCTCTGATATTTTTCTCTTCTTTCGCAATCATAAAGAACAAACCATCTACTGCCTTCTGTGAGGCATATTCTTTCAAGTCTGGATTCACTTTTTCTACAAATGGAATTTTATTGTAAGTACCGATAACATCTTTGTAATACTTGGTTGCATTTACCTTATCCAGCGAATTGGCCATAACCGGTCTGAACTTCTCCATAAGCTGACTAGAGGTGGTTTTCTTTAAGTAATTGGTTGCTGCATTTTCTTCTCCTTTCAATATACTCCATGCATCTGCGATGGTCAAAGAGGTGATCGCAGAGACAAATATTGGCTTGGCACTTTTAGCGGCATCTTCAGCACCTCGATTAAGGGTCATTACGAACTTATCAACCTGACTATCTAGACCAAGTTGTCTCAACTTAGTTTCTACTTTTTGTACTTCAGGAGGAAATGGAATTTTTATCTTGGGATTCTTAAAGTACCCATCCAACAAGGACACTTTATCAGCCCCCTTTGATATCCCTTTGGTGAGTGCTTCTTTGAGACCTGCTCCTACCTGATCTGAAGTCAAAGCAGTTGGTGTGTTTATCATGTCATTCACTGTTCCTAATGTTTGATTGATCTGAATAGAAGTACAAGCCAGAAACAATCCAGCGAAGAGAAGTGGGAGATATCGATTTTTCATATTGGATAATATTAATTCTTGAAAGATTTAAAATAGATATTTTTCATCTAAATATAAGGTCAACGTGATCTTTTTCGTTTTTTTTTCGTTATTCGCATTGAAATACAATGCTTAATAATATGAAGAACATTCTTGCTGAAATCGTCACTATTGGAGACGAAATACTATATGGACAAATAGTAGATACCAATTCCCAATGGATGAGTGAAGAGCTAGACAAAGTAGGGATTAAAATCATTCGTAAAACCACCATTGGAGATACAGAAGAAGAAATACTCAATATACTGAAAGAGGCAGAATTGCGGGCGGATATAATCCTCATAACTGGTGGTTTGGGACCAACAAATGATGATCTTACTAAGCCATGCCTCGTTAAGTACTTTGACACAAAGCTCGTCATGAATGAGGAAGTGCTAACAAACCTACATTCAATTTTTGATAAGCTGGGCAAACCACTAAGTGACATCAATCGCCAACAGGCTGAGCTTCCGGAGATTTGTGAGATGATCCCAAACAATATGGGAACAGCGGCAGGCATGTGGTTTAATAAGGACGCTAAAACCTTCGTGTCAATGCCTGGTGTGCCTTATGAAATGAAACGCATGATGACCGACTTCATCATTCCTAAGCTGCAGGAGAAATACAATACGCCTATTATTCATCATAAATTAGTCAAAACAGTCGGCATTGGAGAATCTGATTTAGCTGATATTATTGCGGACTGGGAAAACAATTTGCCCGAGAACATAAAGTTGGCTTATCTTCCCAGCTTAGCACAAGTTAAATTAAGACTTACCGCATTCGGTGATGCTTCAAGAAAAGTGGAAAAGGAAGTCAACGATCAAATCGTGGAACTCAAAAAACTGATCAGCAAATACATTTACGGGTATGACAAAGATCAACTTCAGGAAGTAGTTGGTCAATTGCTCTTAAAGAGCAATCAAAACATTGCGGTCGCAGAAAGCTGTACGGGTGGGTATATTTCACACTTGATAACGAGCACACCGGGTAGCTCAGGATATTTTAGAGGAGCAATCACTCCTTATCAGAATGATATAAAGATCAACATGTTGAATGTCAATTCGGAAACTATCTTTGAACATGGTGCCGTGAGTGAAGAGACAGTGACAGAGATGGCTGAGAATGTACGTAAGCTCTATCATACAGATTTTGGCCTAGCAACAAGTGGGATTGCAGGTCCTGGTGGTGCAACCTCCGAAAAACCAGTGGGTACTATTTGGATAGCCCTGTCTGATGGAAAAAAGACCACGACTAGGAAATTACAGCTTTGGAAGGATCGGGAACTCAACATCAAATCTACAGCTATTGCATTACTGAATATGACAAGACTTAGACTTCTCGAAAAATAAGATAATTACACATTTCAATTTGAAAAATATTATCTTTGCACTTTGACTTGATCAAGCTTATTAAAAACATACAATACACATGGCGCTAGTAGAATTGTTAATGCCCAAAATGGGAGAAAGTATCATGGAGGCTACTGTTCTTTCATGGATGAAGAATGTCGGTGACAACATCGATGAAGATGAATCTGTACTAGAGGTAGCTACTGACAAGGTTGACACAGAAGTGCCTTCTACACATGCTGGGGTGCTTAAGGAAATTTTTGCCAATGAAGGTGATGTGATTGCAGTAGGTAAACCTATTGCCATCATTAGTACTGGAGGTGATGATGAAACCCCTACGGCCACTGTTGTTTCTGAAAAAGTACCTGTGGCAGTCGTTGAAGCTGTAGTTACCACATCATCTACAACTGTCGAAACAAGTCCACTTGCTGAGCCAGTTACTGGGAGATTCTACTCTCCATTAGTTCTTAATATAGCTAGAGAAGAAAATATCCCGATGACTGAATTGGAAACAATTCCAGGATCAGGAAAAGAAGGCAGAGTGACTAAAGGAGACATCAAGTCTTATCTACAGACTAGAGGCTCTCAACCAGTTGCGGAACCTGTTCAAGTTGCTGTTCCTACAGCACAAGTCACGACTACTCTACCAGCAACAACGCCAAAAGCTGCTCCTTCTCTGAATGCCGGAGATGAGATCATCCAAATGGACCGTATGCGTAAGATGATTGCGCAAAGAATGTTAGAGTCTGTCCAAACTTCTCCACACGTAACTTCATTTGTTGAAGCTGATGTGACAAACATCGTTCAATGGAGAAATCGCAACAAAAACGAATTCAAAAATAGAGAAGGTGGCAACCTTACTTTCACCCCTCTATTCATCGAAGCAGTGGCGCAAGCGATCAAAGACTACCCGATGATCAATGTATCTGTGGATGGAGATACGATCATCAAAAAGAAAGACATCAACATTGGTATGGCCGTAGCATTGCCTAGTGGCAACTTGATCGTTCCAGTGATCAAAAATGCAGATCAGTACAACTTAACTGGTTTGGCGAATAAGGTGAATGACCTAGCTAAACGAGCAAGAGAAAATAAAATAACCCCTGACGAATTATCAGGTGGCACGTTCACTATTTCAAACGTTGGGTCTTTTGGGAATGTAATGGGAACACCTATCCTAATGCAACCACAGGTTGGAATACTAGCCTTGGGAGCCATCGTGAAGAAACCAGCCGTAATAGAAACTCCTCAGGGAGATGCAATCGCTATTCGTCACAAGATGTTCTTATCTCACTCATATGATCACCGAGTGGTAGATGGGTCACTGGGCGGAATGGTTGTGAGAAGAGTTGCTGATTATTTAGAGAAATTTGATCCAAATAGATCACTATAAGTATCAAAATTGCTAAAAAGATAAAAGCCTTGACAATAATTGTCAAGGCTTTTTTATTCCCAAAGGTCAACTAGACGTGGTTTTATTACAAATTTGGCCCTTTCTCAGCATTATTCTTCATAGTCGCAGATGACACTTACGCTTTTGCTACTACAATAGTGAATGATACACATAATTTTCAATTATATTTGTTGCAGAATTTTTAATGAAGACATGAGGTTAGGACAATTATCCAGGAAGATAGGCATAAAGCCATCTCGTATTACCACTTTTCTTGAAGGAAAGAACTACACACTAGAAGCTGGATCTAATAGTAAAATTACAGAGGAACAAGAAGAACTGATCAAAGATCACTTTGGGTATGAAGAAGAAGAAGAAGTTGCGCCAGCAACTGATACTCTAGACATTGATACGCCAGCAACTGATACTCTAGATATTGTTGAGTCAGCAACTGATACTATCGATACTGATACGCCAGCAGTTGATGTAGTCAATACTAAAAAAGAAGCTGTGGCAGGAATTGATATTATCAAAGCAGAAGTTACCCCAGCGAGTGATATAGCCAATATCGAAGGAGAACTTGCTCCAGTACTTGATATATCCAATACCGATGAAGAAACTGCATCAGCAGTTGAAATAGTTGACATCAAAAAAGAAGTTGAGCTAGCAATTGATGTTACCAATCAAGTAACAGAAGTTGAGAGAGTAACTGACACCGAATCTAGTAAAGAAGAAACAACTGATGACGTAATCAGAGCTCCAAAGGTAAAATTGGATGGACTTAAAGTAGTAGGTAAAATTGACCTTCCTGAGCCTAAAGTCAAGGAAGAAGCTGCACCAGCAGCTGATATTTCTGACTCAAATGATACAGAAAATTCTGATGAAGAAGTCAAAGAGAAGCCAGTCCGCAAGAAGATAGTACATCGCAACAATAATAGAAGGCCTCAAAAAAGGGTATTAACCCTCGAAGAAAAACAAGAGCGTGCCGAACGTGATAGGAAAAGAAAAAACAAGGAAGCTAAAAAAAAGCAAAAGCAGCTAAAATCTGCCCACTATGAGTCGAAAATGCGTGTCCGCGAACAAGTAGCTCCTAAAAAGAGTAAGCGTAAGACTCAAAAAACAGCAGTAGTCCAAGTTCAACAAGATACTACTCCAGCCCCAAAGACTATTTTCGGGAAGTTTTTACGCTGGTTGAATACTTAAGTTTTTGGACATAAAAAAAGCCGGATAACTCCAGCTACTTCTAAGGCTTCTATTCTAAACCTCTTTGGCGATAAGTACTTTGGTTTGGCAATTACCGCATCTATTCGGTAGCGATTCTCTCGCTATTTTCTAATACAATTTTACGACAACAAAAGGAGAAGGTTGCTAAGTCAGTGTTAAGCTATTGTTAATAAACTAAAGGGTTATCTCCATACTCACTGGACAGTGATCAGACTCCATATAGTCAGCATGAATGGATGCTTCATTAATATAAGACTTCAATGATTCACTTGCTAGGAAGTAATCAATTCTCCAACCAACATTATTTGCTCTAGCACTTCCCATATAGCTCCACCAACTATACGCCTCTGTCACATCTGGATAAAGTATTCTGAAAGTATCTAAGAATCCAGCCGCAACAAAATTATCTAGTCCATCAATTTCTGTTTGTGTATAACCAGCTGATTTATTGTAATTTGGCTTTGGCCTAGCCAAGTCAATATCCTTATGTGCCACATTCAAATCTCCACAAACTATTACGGGCTTTGTTTTTTCCAATTCTTTGAGATAAGATAAAAAGTCAGCATCCCATCGTTTCCTATAATCTAATCTCGATAAATCTCGCTTAGAATTTGGTACATATACCGTTACTAGGTGAAACTCTTCAAATGTTGCTCTCAACACCCTTCCTTCCTGATCGTGTTCTTCAATCCCCATGTCACTTTCGACCTCTAAAGGTTCTAGCCTTGAGAGGATAGCCACTCCACTGTATCCTTTCTTAACCGCTGAATTACTATATAAGTGATATCCTTCGATATTAGCCAATGCTTCCGCTACCTGATCATCTTGTGCTTTGGTCTCTTGCAGACATAGCATATCAGCATTAATCGCTTTGAAGGATGTTTCGAATCCTTTTTTGACCGCAGCCCTGATTCCATTTACATTCCAAGAGCACAATTTATATTTCATAACTAGGTGATTTATTAACGTGCCTGCATTTTAGCACTTGTCGACAGATTATACAAATGATTTATCCTAATACTCTGCATCAATTGTATATCTATGAAAAACATTATAATAGTTTATATTTTTTATTAATATTGAATCAACAAAATATGTAATCTGAAATGAAGCTAAGCATTGAACTGGCATGCAAATCAGATCCTAAATGGATCGAAGCTGTAATGAATGATTTTGATAAATTTCTTCAAGATCATGCAGATTGTGAGCGTAAAGCTTCGGCCATGGCAATGAGCTTTGCTGCCAAGTATCCCAATAGAATCGAGATCATTCCCGAGCTGATAGAAACTGCCATTGAGGAGTTAGAACATTTTCAAAGCGTCTATAAATTGATGGAAGCTCGTAACATCACACTAAATCATGAAATCGGTGAAGACAAGTATGTGAAAAAGCTCATCAGCTATTGTAGAGATGGTAGAGAAGATCGATTCATGGATAGACTGTTACTGGCTTCTATCATAGAATGTCGTGGTGCTGAGCGTTTCAGAATGGTCTATGAAGCATTGGAAGATCCTGCACTGAAGAAATTCTATCATGAATTGTGGGCCTCAGAAGCAAAGCATGGTAATATATTTGTGAAAATGGCACTGAATTACTTTGAAGAGAAATCCGTCTACACTAGATTGGAAGAACTCAATAATATAGAAGCGGAAGTATTACAAGCACTTCCTTATAGAGCAGCACTACATTAAAGTCATATGATTGATTTTTTTGACTATAAAAATAACCTCTCTCCTGCCAAAGGCATGTTACTTGTCTCTGAGCCATTTTTGGAAGACCCGAACTTCGATCGTACAGTTATCTTACTATGTGAACATAACGAGCAAGGTTCATTCGGATTTGTAATCAATCAGTCTGCCAATATTACGCTGAATGAGGTCATTGAAGTCACAGAATCTAATGATAGACCACTTTTTGTAGGAGGACCAGTAGAACACAACACACTTCACTTTATTCACAGATTCCCAAGTCTTGAAAATAGCGTGGAGGTTATCAATGGGATTTATTGGGGTGGAGATTTTGATCAATTATTATCATTGCTAGATAGTGGTCAAGCTACTGAAGATGATGTGAAATTCTTCGTAGGCTATTCAGGCTGGGAGCCCAATCAGATGGAAGAAGAAATCAAGGTGAATTCCTGGATAGTATCTGATATTAGAGACCCCGATTTACTATTTCTAAAAGAAGATAAACAGCTCTGGAAAAAAGTCCTAAATGATTTAGGAGGTAAATTCAGTATTTATTCAAATTACCCTTCTGACCCACGGCTTAATTGAATGATTTTGTTAATTTTACCCTTTCCAGAAATATCCATTAGTTAGAATCAATCGGGCATTTAGGGATAAAAATTTGAAATAGTTAAAAGTATACAAGGCATGACTGAAGAATTGAACGAGAAGAACGAGGAGGCTAATAACGCTATTTCACCTGCAACTTCGGAGCATTCAGATACAGTAGAAAAAAAAACTACTGATATTACGGATGAAAACAATGATGAACAAGTAACATCAACGGAAGAGAACAGTGTGGAAGCAAATATTATTGAAGAAGAAACTACGACAGTAGTTGACGATCTTCCCAAAGTAGAGGAAACTACGACAGCAGTTGATAGTCTTCCCTTAGCTGAGGAAACTGCAGCAGCCGTTGATGATAACGCCTCTGATGCAAGTGAATCCGAAGATAAAACTGAGCAAGAAGTTGCACCAACAGCTGAAAATTCAGAATCGAAAGAAGAACAAATCATAGCTGCCCCTGATGACGCTACTCTCATCAAAGAACAAGACGCACAACCTGTGTCAACTGATGAAACTGCAACCGATAGTAAAGAACTATCTGCCGAAAAGGGTCTTGGAGAAAAGGAGGAAGAGCATCAAGAAGAAATTATTGACTACAGTGTACTCTCAAAAGAGGAATTGGTCGAGATAATCAAAACAGTTGCAAAGGACGACAATGTAATAAAGGCTGACCAAGTATTGCTTACCATCAAGCCACATTTTGATAAGTTCAGACAAGCAGAAAGAGAAGTAGCCAAAGCCAAATTCATTACTGATGGTGGTGCGGAAGATGATTTTGAATTTAGAAATGACGAATTATCTACCAGATTTGATGCCAACTATAGACTCATCAAAGATCGGAAGTCTAAGTTTTTTCAAGAAAAGGAGAAACAAAAAGACACCAATCTAAAGAAAAAACAAGACCTACTTGAGCAAATTCGCCAGTTTGTTGATTCTGATGAGACTAACATCAGTTTTGAGAAATTTAAGGAGTATCAGACTGAGTGGAAGAACATAGGGATGGTGCCCAATAACTATAACAAAACACTTTGGGCTAACTACAATGCTCTTTTAGACAGGTTTTATGATCACAGAAGTATCTACTTTGAACTTAAAGAACTTGATCGAAGAAAAAACCTTGAAGCC
>JAWUWD010000025.1:0-31194 GCA_034112085.1 Cyclobacteriaceae bacterium | reverse complement strand
TATCAACCCCTCTAAGTCTCAATTAAGTAGAGCAAGAGCATTATTGCAAAAGCAACTTCTAGAAAGTGAAAAAATGTTAAATCAAAAAATAATAGGTCATGACAAAGCATAAGATAGACGACCTTTTTAGTAAAAAGCTGGCAGGCAGCGAGTTCACTCCATCACCTGCTGCTTGGTCAAAACTTGAAGATCAACTGGTGCATAGCAAAAAGAAAGGCATTATCTTCTGGATGAGTCTAGCTGCGAGTGTTCTAATTCTATTCACTTTTGGATGGGTAATGTTCGGATCTGATAATCAGATAAGCTCAAATCTAAATATTGCTCAACAGAATGAGGATCATCCTGTGATTATTTCCAGCGTTGATTCTGCAGATGTGGATGAAATATTGAATCTTCCCATCATCAGTGACAATCCCGAGCAAGCACCACGAAAAGAATCAACTGAAAAAGTAAACAGCACTACTGATCCAAAATCAGCCTCTAAAGAGATAAAAAAGAATAAACCCCCGAAAAAGAAGCCGCAACTCTTCATGATTCAGCAACAAAGTAACTTGGCGATAAATGATCCATTGATTGAATTACCAACAGAGCTTAAAGATAGCACATCTAGAGACAGCATACTAAATATTGACATCACCGAACTTGTTATCGAAGATAACATTGCGGTAAACAATGAAGATCAATCAACAACTCCAATATCAAAAGAGAGTGGAGCTATCAAGTTGGTCTACACACTTAAGCCAGCTGTCACAGCACAAAGTATTGCTAAGACCACTGTAGAAGAAGAGAAGAAGTCTTCATTTGGGAAAGCAATGGCTTTCGCTAAAAACATCAAAAATAACCCAAAAGGAATTGGTAATCTTAGAAATGCGAAGAACAGCTTCCTAAGCTTGAGCAAGAAGAATAACTCAAAATAACACGACAATGAAATACTTACATCAAATACAAAAATATTCTCTCGCGGTCTCCCTAATATTGATGCCTTTAATTCATCAGGCACAATCCAAAGCTGATACCGTGATTATCAACTTTGGAAGTAGTAGCAAGATAATCTTTCACATCAATGATAAAGAAGATCTTAATGCGCTGCAATCTTATGACCTCAACGCCTTGGTTAGCGATATGAAATCAAAAATAGAAGCTGACACAACCCTTATTACTGAACAAGAGAGTGATCAATACCTAAGGGATAGCTTATCACTGAGTGATGAAATATCAGAACGAGAGTCAACTGAAGACAATAATAAAGCAGATGATAACAGCTGGAGAGAACGTGACGAAGATAATAGTTGGAGAGAGCGTGAAGATGATTGGAGAGATAAAGGTGAGAAGTGGAAAGAACAAGGGAAAAGATGGACTGATGACGGCAACAATATTGTAATCAGTAACAAGATTGGCAGCAATCACTTTATCAACTTTGATCTTGGCATCAATAATTATGTGGAAGACGGAAAATCTCCAAGTAGTGACAATGCCCAGCACACAGTCAAGCCATGGGGATCCTGGTACTTTGCAATCAACTCAGTCCATAAAAATCATATAGGAGGCGCCCTATCTATTGAGACCAGTATTGGCATCAGTTGGTACAATTTCAAGTTTGAAGACGCTAGTACTAGACTTCTCAAAACCGATACAGATGTTCAATTCATAAGTGGTCCTGCTGGCGATAGTTTCAAAAAAAGCAAATTAACTGCTTCATTTGCCAATATTAGTTTAGTACCTGTTTTGGACTTTGGTAGGGATAACAAAAGTTTTAGAATGGGTGCTGGAGTTTATGGAGGGTATAGACTCGGCAGCCATACCAAGTATCGTTACAAGCTGGATGGAAAAAGAGAAAGGGATAAGGATAGGGATAACTTCTTCCTTAACAACTGGAGGTATGGCGCAAGACTTCAACTAGGTTATAAAGGCACGGACTTTTTCGTTAATTATGACATTAATGAGCTGTTTACTACAGGGAAAGGACCTAAGCTTAACGCCTTTAGTTTCGGAATAACTTTCTAATATCAAACGAACATATTTAATATAAATCAATAGCCTAAACGGGCTAATCAGGAAAATTACATTCAAAATAAATCAAACAACAAACTCAAAAATCATGAAAAAGCTAACAACACTAATGATCGCTTTACTGTTCTCTGTAATGGTATTCGCTCAAAATGACCAAGATGAAAAAAGTGAAAGACGTATGCAAAGAAATCTCGGAACACGCCATTCAATGAATTTTGATCTTGGGATCAACAACATCCTAGAAAATGGCAAGTCACCTCAAGAAAGTAATGCCCAATATGCTGTTAAGCCGATAGGCTCCTGGAATTTTGCTATCAACTCTGTCAACAACACTCATATTGGAGGAGCGCTATACTTACAATGGGGAGGAAGTCTTAGTTGGTACAATTTCAAATTTGAAGATGCAGCAACGAGAATTATCAAATTAGATGATCGTATTGAGTTCATAAAGGATGACCGTCCGGAACTTAATTTAACTAAAAGTAAACTGACTAGTTCTTACCTCAATATAACTGTAGTGCCTATGCTTGACTTCTCAAATGACAAGCGCAGATATAGAAGTTCTTGGCATCACAAACAAGATGGGTTCAGAATTGGGGTTGGTGCTTATGCTGGTTACAAAATTGACAGCCACTCAAAGGCAGTCTACGAGATAGAAGGCAGCAAAAAAAGAGATAAAAATAAAGACAACTACTTCTTGAATACTTGGAGATATGGCGGAAGACTACAAGCTGGGTATAGAGACGTTGATTTTTTCATCAATTATGACGTAAGCGAATTATTTGCAGAAAACAAAGGCCCACAACTTAACGCCTTTAGTTTTGGGATAATTATTTAGAGAGACAAATATATCCATGCGCCCTATCATAGAGGTGCATGGGTATTTCTTTCTTCCTTCTCCTCTCCTCTTCCTATCCTTCTACAATCAATCAAAAACACCTTATCCTCTCCTTTGACACCAAGCTGATTAGACACCCTTTGAAGGGTTGGTTTATATAACGAGAAAAACACCAAAACAATTACATAAATCGCTAGCATAGCATCTTTTTGAGTCAAGTAGTAGCCTACTAGACTCAGGATTAATGCCATTTCCAACATGGCAAAAAGCACTATGGATTTATTGAAATATATAGTCATCCTAGCCAGCAGTTCGTTCTTTGGATTAATAGATCGAAGTCCTGATTTGAATATTACAAAAGCAGCTAATATCAAACCCAATACCAATACCGGAATTACTAAATTCAAGGATTGAATCACATACTCTTCAGAGACCAAGGGGGTAGAATTTCCAGCTTTTGACTCCAAGTACAGCCACACAAATGCGACCAAAGGCAGTGCTAATATTGCATGAAACACAAGATTCAATCGAGTATAAAGGTCTGATAATTTTTGTGCTAGTTGTTGATCATTCTTTGCCATGGCAGCGAAAGTAAGTATTTAATCTTCAATCGAGACAATAATCATTTTCTGAAAGTTTTAATATCTAGCTTAATTGCTATTTTTGTATCATGATTTCAGTAGTAAAAACATCAAGAAAAGAACAAGTGATCTTACATGCTACTGAGATGTTCAAGCAAAAAGGCTATGCGGCAACTTCAATGAGAGATCTTGCCACTTCCTTGGGTATAGAAGCGGCAAGTCTATATTCCCATATCAAGTCAAAAGAAGAAATTCTACAAAAAATCTGTTTTGAAATAGCCAATGAATTCACATCTGGCTTGGACTCTGTAGACAGCATGGACATCAGCGCAAGTGAAAAGCTGCGAAGAGGAATAAAATCGCATACTAAGGTGATAGCGAAAGACCTTGCAGCATCTGCTGTATTTCTAAATGAATATCGTAACCTCAGTGAACCATACTTGCAAGAATTTTTGTTACGAAGAATAAATTACATCAACAGGTTCAAGAGATTTATCCAACAAGGAATAAAGGATGGAGAATTTGGAGATATTGATAAAAAAATGGCTGTGATGACTATCTTTTCATCACTGAACTGGATGCCTAACTGGTACAACCCAACCAATGAACTTGATCAAGAGTATGTGAGCAATCAATTGGCGGATTTACTTATTAATGGATTGAAAAAAAAATAACCTATGTACGGAGGAGGAAATACTTTTGAAAAATTAAAATCTAAGTCAATTCAGGATGAAGATCCGGAAAAATTGGCAGAGTTTGAGGCAAGAATCGCTCGCGGTGAAAAAATCGAACCAAGTGACTGGATGCCTGACTTGTATAAGAGACAATTGATCCGAATGATCGAGCAACACGCTCATAGCGAAATCATAGGCTCTCTTCCTGAAGGAACTTGGGTAACTAGAGCACCAGGATTCAAAAGAAAGCTAGCCTTAATGGCTAAAGTACAGGATGAAGTTGGTCATGGTCAATTGCTATATAGTGCAGCTGAAACTTTAGGTAAATCTAGAGAGCAGATGATAGATGACTTGATCAGCGGTAAATCTAAATACTCAAACATATTTAACTACCCTGCCCTAACTTGGGCGGATTCATGTTTCATATCATGGTTAGTAGATGCCGGTGCTATTGTCAATCAATTGGCAAATGCAAAAGGTAGTTACGGTCCATATTGTCGTGCATTGGATAGAATATGTATTGAAGAATCTTTCCATTTGAAATACGGACATCATTGCGTAATTCATTTGGCTACTGGCACTCCAAAGCAAAGAGAAATGATGCAGGAAGCACTCAATCGATGGTGGGCTCCAATGATGCATTTCTTTGGCCCAAGCGATAAAATATCAACACATACAGAGGTACTAATGAGGTGGAAGGTTAAGATGGCTTCTAATGACGAATGTCGCAATCAATTCCTAGACATGTATGTACCGAAAATTTGGGAACTTGGATTGACGATTCCAGATGAGAATCTGAAGAAGAATGAAGAAACCAGACAATGGGAATACACTGAACCAGACTGGGAAGAATTCAAGCGTGTGATCAATGGCGATGGCCCTTGCAACAAAGAAAGATTAGCTGTGAGAGCTATGGCTGAAGAGCGTGGTAGATGGGTCCGAAGAGCCTTACTAAATCCAAAATCAAAATACGTAACTCCATTAGCATAATATGAGCATACCATCACTCGACCCAAGGCTCAACAGAGTTGACATCTATAAATATCATAAAGAGCTGCAGCCTAAAACTTCAATGGATCAGTTTGAGACTTATGAAGTTTTTGTTCAGTCTAAAGAAACCAAACCATATCAGCACGAAGGGATTGTTCACGCTCCTAACAAGGATATGGCCTTTCTTTTCGGTAAAGAGCAATTTAGTCGAAGAGGCACATGTACAGGACTAGCTGTAGTAGAAACTGAGAAAATAATGGTCTCTCCGATGACTGACAATTCTGAAAACGTATATGATCATGTATCGATAGAACCAGAAAAAGACGGTAAAGAAGAAACTTATGAAATCTTCCATCTCTTCAAACGAGGAAAACATATGATGCATCAAGGGAGTGTTTCTGCCAAAGGATTTCACGATGCGTATACTCAAGCTGGAAGCACCTACAACACCGGAAAAGTAGTGTTAAATGTATGGGTGATCAAACATGCTGACCTATTGTTCAACACGGACGATCAACGCGTGATTTGGAGCACCCTTTCAGAGAAAAAATTCAGAGATGCTATTGCCTATAAGGCGCTTGATAAAATCAAAAAATTCAAAGAAGAACAAACTGCTTCCAATTAGTACTATGAACGAATTAGCAATAAAAGACCTGCTTTATAAAATGGCA
Organism: Cyclobacteriaceae bacterium; assembly: GCA_034112085.1. GTDB lineage: Bacteria > Bacteroidota > Bacteroidia > Cytophagales > Cyclobacteriaceae > JAWUWD01. Next base: position 25,430 of record JAWUWD010000025.1, on the reverse strand, counting down.
GATGATCAATTGATCATCGGTCACAGAAACTCTGAATGGAATGGCTTAGGACCTATACTGGAAGAGGATATTGCCTTTTGCTCTATGGCACAAGACAAAATCGGTCAAAGCTTAGCATTCTATTCTATCTTACATGAAATGGGCGAGTCTGATCCTGACACTGTCGCATTCACTAGAAATTCCCCCCAATTTCATAACTGTCAATTGGTAGAATTACCTATCGGTGAATACGACTTCAGCTTGGTAAGGCATTTCCTTTTTGACACTGCAGAATACTTGAGATTCAATGCACTAGCTAAGTCCAAATTTGAGCCAATAGCAGATGTTTCTGCTAAGATCAAAGGAGAAATTCAATATCATATCATGCATGCAAATACTTGGATCAAACAACTTGGTACAGCAACAGACGAGTCGATTGAAAGAATGCAGAAAGCGATAAACGTTGCCTTCCCATATGCACTAGGAATTTTCGAAGAGTCCAAATACGAAGGTGATTTAATCGATGATAAAATATTTATTGGAGAACATTTGCTCAGAGAACAGTGGATTCACGAAATAGACAAAGTAATCGCCTCAACAGACTTGGTTTTACCTGATCTTGCAGCAGAAGAAGCCCACCTTGGTGGACGATATGGCGAACATACAGAGCACTTGCAGCCATTATTAACAGAAATGTCTGAAGTGTTCACTGTTGACCCTAGCGCAGAATGGTGATAACTAAAAACGACATATTCTCTTGGTTAGAAGAAGTGAAAGATCCAGAGATCCCAGTGCTTTCATTAGTTGATTTGGGAGTGATTCGTAAAGTGGAACTTGATGACTCAAAAGTTATCGTGACGATGACGCCAACTTTTTCTGGTTGTCCAGCTATCGATATGATGAAAGATGACATCATTGACACTTTGAAAAAGTACGGTATTGATGACTGCAAAGTAAACGTTACTTTCAAAGATCATTGGAATTCTGATATGATTTCTGAGAAAGGAAGGAAAGCTATCAAAAAATTTGGAATTGCACCTCCTCCTCAAAATGAGCTAGTCATAGACTTAGACATTCTAGAAAATGTGAATTGCCCTCATTGTGATAGTGATAATACAGAAATGAAGACGCCTTTTGGCCCAACACTTTGTCGCTCAATACATTACTGCCATGGATGTAGACAGGGTTTCGAACAATTCAAGCCTTTACAATAACCTATTCTTGAGTCTCCCGTTTACGCATTAGCATTTCCATTAGAGAATCAATATGAATTTGAAAACGAATCATAGCGTATTAACATTTAGCCTACTCGCTTTAGTCACAGTTATTGGTTGCAACAATCAGCCTCAAAACAAAACTGAAGTTGTCCAATTTAATAAAATTGATTCTCTACGATCTACATTTCTTGGTATAGAAGATAGTCTATTACATACTTGGAATGTAATGATCAATGATGACAACAAAAAAATAAAGGCCCTCACAAGATTGGTGCAAGAGATAGTCTATGCAGGTGGGGAGGACTCCGTGATGACTAAAGACCTTATTGTACAAATAAGTAATCTCAAGTCGAAGAGATATTCTCGTAAGACTATGGCCGATTCACAACTAATTGATTATTACGATTCGATATCTAATGATTTGGTCAACCAAGCGATAACATTAGCAATAGCACATGACGAATTTGAAAGAAATATCGTTATGAATGAAATGATAGACGAGATCAATCAGTCTGAAGGAAAGATTCTTTTTTACAGAGTGGACTATGATGAAATCACTAAAACATACAATAGCTTCATTAAGCAGCACCAATCCATTATGGATGAGATTGATAATGATCATACAAAAATACAACTCCCCATTTTCGAACTCCCAGCTGACCAATAGCATGAATTAACGAACTTTCCTTATTTTAGAAGAAAAGTTCGTCAATGAGCATCATTAAAAAAATCGGTTTCTTTTCCGCACTGATACTAGTGTTCACCCTTGGTCTAGGATATTACTTAGAAGGATGGTGGAACTTCGTAACCATAGGTTTTGTCTTCATCATCATTCCTTTCGTTGATTCAATGATTGGAAAAGACCCCGAGAATATTTCTGATTCTAATATCAAGATCATTTCCGATGAAACCTATTATCGCATGGTGACTTATTTATGGGTTTTTGTACAACTCGGAGTTATTGTTTTCGGAGCATATGCAGTGACGTTTGGGAAGGTCAATACACCAATAGAGTGGATAGGATTTATCCTAGCAACCTCTCTGATCACGGGAGGTATCGGCATTACTGTGGCCCATGAACTCGGCCACAAGAAATCTAAACTAGAACAATTCTATAGTAAAACATTGCTATTGACCGTTTGCTACATGCACTTCTTCATAGAGCATAATAAAGGTCATCATGTTCATGTAGCAACTCCCAGCGACCCTGCTTCCTCCAGGAAAGGAGAGCACTTCTATAAGTTTTGGATACGCAGTGTATTCAAAGGATACGCCAGTGCTTGGAACATCGAAATCAAAAATCTAAGAAGAAAAGGCAAATCATTATTCAGCTTTCAAAATCAAATGATTTGGTTTCATATTTTACCTATTTTATTTTGCTCACTACTGACAGTCCTGTGCAGCCTTCTACTTGGAGGATTTGCATGGCAAGTTCCTGCATTCTTTTTCATGCAAAGCATACTGGCATTCACTCTTCTTGAGCAAGTCAACTATATAGAACACTACGGTATCGTACGTAATCAAACCTCAGATGGAAGATACGAGCGCGTTACACAACTGCATTCTTGGAATGCTAACCAGTTGGTGAGTAACTTCTTCTTATTCCAACTTCAAAGGCATTCTGACCATCACCTCAATGCTATTCGGAGATATCAAGTATTGAAACACTATGATGAAAGTCCTCAACTCCCTTATGGATACCCCACAATGATTATTTTGGCACTCCTCCCCCCTTTATGGTTCAGAATGATGAACCCTAGATTAGAGAATTGGAAATCTGGACAACTTAGCTGAATACTATTATGAATAACAAAGACTTTAGAGATCATGCACACAAAATGGTAGACTGGATGGCTGACTATCTAGATACTATTGAAGAACGATCGGTAAAACCAGCTATTACACCTAAAAGTATTTATAATCAAATAGAAGATCATCCTCCTCATAAAGGAGAAGAAATGGATCTGATTTTCAAAGATTTTGAAAGCAAGATAGTGCCAGGAATGACACATTGGCAACATCCTAATTTTCATGCTTACTTCCCTGGGAATAGTAGCTACCCCTCAATTTTGGCTGAAATGCTCACGGCTACAATGGGAGCTCAATGCATGGTGTGGGACACCTCTCCAGCTGCTGCTGAACTTGAAGAGCAAGTGATGGAATGGCTTCATGAAATGTTAGGGCTACCAAAGGGATGGGTAGGCTGCATTCAAGATACGGCTTCCACCGCCACTCTTTCGGCAATATTATCCGCACGAGAAAAATTCACCAACCACAATGTGAATCAAAATGGCTTCACAGGTAAAGAACAGATGCGAGTCTATTGTTCTTCTCAAACGCATTCGTCTATAGATAAAGCCGTGAAGATTGCTGGGATAGGTAGTAATAATCTCGTGAAAATATCAACAGACTATAAGCTTGCTATGCAGCCCGAAGCATTAGAAGCTAGTATACTTCAAGATATCGAAAATGGTCATATGCCTGTTTGTGTAATCGCAAGTCTCGGCACAACCGGAACTACAGCAGTAGATCCTCTGAATCCAATAGCTGAAATATGTAAGAAACATAATATTTGGCTACATATCGATGCCGCTTATGTAGGGACTGCACTCGTATTAGAAGAATATCGATGGATGATCGATGGTATAAATGCTGCAGACAGTTTTGTATTCAATCCACACAAGTGGATGTTCACCAATTTCGATTGTTCGGTATACTTTGTTAAAGATAAACGCGCATTATTAAACACTTTCGAGATCATGCCCGAGTACCTAAAAACAAAGTTTGATGAAGAAGTCAACAACTATAGAGATTGGGGAATACCATTGGGCAGGAGGTTTCGTGCTTTGAAACTATGGTTTGTGATTCGCACTTATGGAGTAGATGGTATTAAAGACAGAATAAGAGGACATATCTCCATGGCCCAAGATCTAGGAAAAAGAATTGATGAGCACCCTGACTTCGAACAATTGGCGCCTTTAAACTTCAATATGATTTGCTTCAGATTCCATCCATCAAATATGGATTCTCTAGATGAGTTGAATTCACTAAATGAAAAATTATTATCTAAACTCAATGATTCTGGCAAAGTCTATATGACCCATACCAAAGTCGATGGTAAATATACTATCCGAATGGTAATTGGTCAGACGTATGTGCAACAGCGTCATATAGATAAGGCTTGGGATTTTATTCAAGAATTTTCTAAAAAATTGTGAAACAAGACATTCTGAATCGTGCGGACATTATCAATATTCTTCAACACTTTTACGCAAAGTTATTGAAGGATGATATAACGAAAGATATATTCAAAGATCTCGACATGGAAGCTCATATTCCAGTAATAGCTGATTTCTGGTCTATGGTTTTGTTAGGAGATATGAACTACAAAGGCAATCCCTTTGAAAAACACATTCCATTAGGACTTAAAAAGGTACACTTTAGTTGCTGGCTTCAACACTTCAAAGCCTCCATTGATCACTTCCATATTGGCGAAAATGCTGAACTAGCTAAACAGCGAGCTGATAGTATTGCTTTTATTTTTCAATCTAAATTGCCCAATATTTAGATATAAATTCAGTCCTACTGTTGTCAGATTTTCCGAATTCCATTATTTTAGAACCTTGTAATCAACAAGCGATAATAATTATAACGACATCATGAAAAAACAACTTCTTTTCATCGCATTTTTAGGGCTATTTTTCCCAGCCTGTAATCAAATTAACACTCCCTATGAGGCAGAATCCCTCGAAGAAATACCTTCAGCTGCACTTAGAGAACCCTACAAGAACACTCCTGGCATGGAGAAAATCACCATCAATAGCGGTGAGACACTAGTCGCTCAAGGAGACTACCTCAATGGAAAAAAAGTTGGGACATGGACAGAATATCAAACCAATGGACTTATCAAGACTATTACGAGTTTTGTTGATGGCCAAAAGAATGGATTGATGATCAGTATAGACAAACAAGGAAAAGTGGAACAACGTACTTACTTTCACGACAATCTCGAACATGGTGTGTCAGTGAAATACAAACACACTAAGATTATCTCAAGAGAGGCTTATTTGAATGGAAAAAAAGAAGGTGAAGTGAAGAAATACTACGATAACGGTAAAATTCAAGAAGAGAGCAATTACCAAAATGGGATTCTTCATGGCTTAGCCAAGTGGTTTGATCAAGAAGGTAACGTCACTATTGAATATGAATATGATGAAGGGAAATTGATAAAAAAATAGCATCATTATATAATCAGAGAAGAACAAAGGAGTCTTTATGCCACTCCTTTGTTCTTCTCTAAAATTTGTCGTTTGATGTTTTTTTGTTCTGCCAAAAGCGAGCTATGTGATAAGCTCAGCTCCGTATGATAAAATCTGTAAACCAATTTCCATTCTTCGCTATCCATAAACCCATCAGAGTTAGCAATCAAACACATCCAAGCAATGTATCGTATTTGCACTTTGTTTTCGAGTTTTCTCAAGACTCCCACACAATCCATAAAGAGCCGTTCTCTATCAACAACTTTTAACTCTAACTTTTCCAACTCATCATTGAAAAGTTTTGGATTGAGCTCTTCCATATTAATGAGAATCTTTCCCATCTCTACTTCTTTATCATCTACTTTTCCATCTGCATATATAAACAAGTAGTAAAGTTGTGCTATGGTTGCATTTGGATTCATTGAATTCATGGTCAGTAATTTAGCTAAAATATTTTATGAAATAATAATGCCAATTAAAAACCTCCTCTTTATTGCGCTATTAAGCAATTAAACAATTCGAAAATTCTCTTTTTGAGAAAATATTCCAATTCAAAAATATTCAAATACCAAAGAATAAAAAAAGGCCATCAAAATGACGACCTTTTTTATTAAACAAAATTTTCTATTTCTTACAAGTTCCCATACTGCTCTGAATACATCAACATCTGAGCTGTGAAGTCACTTGGGTATTCAACCTTCACATCTACAATGTTTCCATCAGCATCAGTTACGGGAACTAATACCGGGTTAATAAACCCACCATAAGGCGCAGAGTTTAGCTTCTCAGATCTTTTTAATACTTCAGCATGAATCTCTTGATCAACCTGAACTCCATAGTTCTCGATTAGATTCTTTCCAGCTTCGAAATCTCCTTCAGATTTGATTCGTTGGATTTCTCTTAACAGTGTTCCAAAAAGCTCTCTCAACCTCAGGTAGTCATTAACTACAAAAAATGTTTTACCATCCTTTTTTTTCATCTCAATAATATTCTCAGCTTGCCCTTTTTCATAAGCCCATTTAGCAATCATTTGTCGATTACGCATATGCGCCTCCTCGATTACTTCTCCTGGCTCAAGCCTTCTCAACTGCGCCATCATTCCATTTCTTATGTAGCTGTCGTACTCTTCTTTACCTACCTCAAGACTAGGAATCAATCCAAGTTCTATGAGCTTCTCATCCATTAAGAAATAAAGAGCTACTAAGTCAGCCCTTCCTTCTTCTAATGCCGATGCATAGTTTTTCAATGTCTCCTTCGGTGTTCCAATTCCTTGATTAATTTTTCCTGACGCATGGCCTACTACTTCGTGAAGTGCCGTATGCAATTTATCTCCAATTTTACTGAATTCTTTTGCTCTAATTACTTCTTGCTCGTTGTAAGAAAATTCTTCCAAGAATCCAGATCCACCGGATTGGGCATAAGCACTTACAATGTTGCCAAGACTCACAGATTTAGACCCTATCTCTCTAATCCAATCTGAGTTAGGTAAGTTGACACCAATAGGTGTGGAAGGCGATGCATCTCCAGACTCACTAGCCACATTTACTACTTTGTAAGTCACCCCTACCACACTGTCTTTCTTATGTTCATTCATGATAGTAGAGTTATCTTCGAACCACTGAACATTGTCAGCCAATGTCTTCATTCTCGCAGAAGCATCGAAATCCTTAATTTGCACAACTGACTCATATGAACCCCTGTAGGCTTTCGGGTCGTTATAGACTTCGATAAATCCATTGATATAGTCAATATCTCCATCAGTAGCTACGATCCAAGCTAGATTGTAGGCATCCCAAGTCTCAAGACTTCCCGTTTTGTAATACTCTACCAATAAGTCCAATGCTTTCTTTTGTGGTTCATTCTCAGCAACCGTTGATGCCTTTTCTAACCACCCAACAATCTTGCTAATCGCACCACCATATAGACCATCTACTTTATAAAAATTTTCCACAAGATTTCCATTCTCATCTTTTGTGATACGAGAATTAAGCCCATGCCAAACGGGTTGATTAGGATTTGCATCAATCTTAGTAGCGTAGAATGCATCTACTTCCGCTTCAGTTACATCAGGGGCATAGAAGTTAATAGCTGAACCTGTAAGCAATCCTTTTTCTGCATCAAGATTTACTTTCTTCGCGTCTACATTTGCATCAAAAAGGATATTTACAATAGCTTGATCCAAGGAAGTGTTAGTCTCTACCAAAAGTGCTTCTAGATAATCTTGAGAGAATTCCGGCATGATCTTATTATTAGAATAATGGTGATGAATACCATTAGAGAACCATATGCGCTTCACATAAGTCATGAAATTACCCCAATGTTCACTCGTCTTATCTCCACTGTAGTTTTTCACTACATTTTCTAATGCTTTTCTGATTACCAAATTATGACGGTAGTTCATATCCCACATCATATCTCGACCTTCCATACCCGCTTGTGATAAGTAATAAACTAACTTTCTCTGATCAGGTGTTAGTTTGTCAAATCCTGGGATTTGATATCGGAGGATCTTAAGATCAGCAAATTGCTCTGTAAAGTATTCAAAATCCCCGGAAGAGGTAGTTTCGGTAGATAATTCTTCTTGATTCGCTTGACCACAAGCCATTGCGATGACTGCCAGTAGTAACAGCCATCCATTTTTTTTGATTAGTTTCATATTGATATGCTTATTGTTGATTTCTAAAAGTCCAGCAACTTAAAAGAAGAAAACAACAATCTCAAATTAATGAGGTATAAAGCCCGAATTGCCTAGTAAATGTAATAAGGATTATACAACATATTTAAACAGACTTTCCAACAGGTTCCTCTTCCTCTCTGTCCAGTTCTTCAATAGTCTGCAATTGATTATTCAACAGATCAATTCTTATAAGTAGATTGAGTGTCAATGCATCTTTCATCTCTTTACTAGGGTTTCTTACTAACTCTTCTTTCAGCACTTCATACATAGCATCCAGTCTTTGTAAATCTACCACATAAGCGTCATCTGCTTCAATCTTACCTTCCTGAAATAAGTCAATCTGACTACGTTTTTCACTTATCATAGAAGCATAGTACCCTTCTACTTGATCAAACTCGTGATTATTATTATTAGCTATATAATGCTTAGCTGGAGTTTTATTATTCTGATACAGAAATAAGGAAACCATTAACAACACCACTGATGCAGCTCTCCACAACCATACTTCTTGTTGATACCAAGGTTTCAATGTCCTTGATATTCTTTGGTCAATATCTACCCAAACGTGATCGCCAGGTACTTCTTGGTCGAAATTTTGACGGTTAGTTTTTACAAAAGTCTCCAGACGATCTTTATTTTCATCTTTCATATATCACCTCCTGTTTAATAATTTCTAATAATTTCTTTTTTGATCGATTATACTGTGATTTGGACGTGGATTCGGTCACTCCCATGATTTGAGCAATTTCTCCATGATCATACCCTTCTATCAGGTATAGAGAAAATACTGTTCTGTAGCCGTCAGGCAATTGTTCCATTGCCCGTTTCACTTTACCAACATCATATTCGAATTCAATTTCCTCATCCTCCTCCACTACATCCAATTCATCCTCCATAGGAGTAGTCTCCAATTTTTTGCGTTTTATATGATTGAGTGACTTATTTACAACTATCCGTTTAAGCCAAGCTCCGAACGAAGCTGTTCTATTGTAAGTTTTCAAATACTGAAAAGCACTCACAAAAGCCTCTTGAAGCACATCCTCTGCTTCATCTTGATCATTTGTTATGCGAAGGGAAACATTAAGCATAGCTCTAGCATACAGTCTATATATTTCTTCATAGGCTGTACGATCTCCTGCTAAGCAACGATCGACTATTTCTGTATGGATGTGATAGGTAGCTTCCACTGATGTCTTACTAAATATAAGACATCAGCAGAAGTAATGGGTTGCATCAATCTCTTATTTTTTGTTAAGAGATTCCAAATTTTCTTTCGAAATGGCAAAATCTGGCGCTAAATCTAGTGCTTGCTCAAAGTATTTTTTTGCAGAATCCTTATCTCCGTACTTCTTACTCACCAGTCCTTTAAGGTTATACAAGGATACTTTGATCGAATATTCTTTTTGTTCGTTGTCCTTTGTGGCATAATAAACCTTTAGGGAATCTGACTCGGTCTTTTCAAGTAATATATCTGCATTGGTCATGCATTCCTTCAATCTCTCCATATCATATTGGAGGAAAGCGATTTTATACAATGTCTGATAATCACTAGACTTTAGATATAAAGTCTCATATGCCGCCAGTGACTTATCCTTCAAGCCTAGAGCTTCATATGCTGCCCCACTAATCTCCAATGCTCCTAGATGATCTGGTGTTCTAGCAATCAAATCCAGGGCAGAAAGTACTGCAGGAGCATATTCTTTATTTTGTATGTACATGTAAGACAGTGAGTATAGTAATGAATCATTACCAGGATAAGCAACCAACAAATTGTAGAGTGCTGTTTTAGCCATATCATAATCTCCATATTTAGTAGCTATTGCATAAGTCCTGCTATGATGCCCTATAAATGCATTTTGAGATTGTTCTTCTTTTGTAGCTACTGCTTCCTCTTGTCCATAAACTGCAATAGTCATCAATAATAACATTGCTATTGTTAACTGTTTTTTCATTTCTTCTTATTTATTGTTTGATATGATTAGTCCCTTTTCTACACCGATATTGAGCATAAACTGATACGCTGCTTGTTTATCATTTACCAGTGTCCCTTCTATTATTGCCTCCTTGATTATTTCTTTTATGTCTCCTATAACTCTACTTGGCTTCAAATCGAATGCTTTCATAATTTCTTCACCACTTACAGGTGGTTGGAAGTTTCTTACTTGATCCTTTGACTCAACCTCCTTCATCTTACGCTCAACCTTATCAAAATTGCCAAGGTATCGCTGGACTTTACTATGGTTCTTGGATGTGACGTCAGCTCTACAAAGCAACATCAAAGCCTCTACATCATCACCAGCCTCAAAAAGAAGTCTACGAATTGCAGTATCTGTGACATGATCCTTTACTAGAGCAATTGGACGAAGATGCAATTTTACCAATTTTTGAACAAAATCCATCTTCTCATTCATTGGAAGCTTTAGTCTCCTAAACAATTTAGGAACCATTCTCGCCCCTTTATCTTCGTGTCCATGAAATGTCCACCCTACTCTTTTATCATATCGCTTAGTTGCGGGTTTGGCAATATCATGAAGTATCGCTGCCCATCGGAGCCAAAGATCATCAGAATTTTCAGAAGTATTATCTAATACTTCTAAGGTATGGTAGAAGTTGTCTTTATGAGAGTTACCATCGATAGTTTCTACTCCAAGTAGATCAATCATTTCCGGAAAAATCAGCTTAAGTAATCCACTATGATAGAGCAGTTTAAAACCATACGATGGTGTTTTCGATAAGATAATCTTATTCAACTCATCAGAAATTCGCTCTTGGGACACTATATTCAGACGATCCTTATTATCCACAATAGCATCAAAAGTATCCGCTTCAATATCAAAACTGAGCTGTGAGGCAAATCGAATTGCCCGCATCATCCTCAATGGATCATCTGAAAAAGTAATTCCCGGTTCCAAAGGAGTTTTGATGCTCTTCCTTTTCAAATGTTTTTGACCATCGAAAGGATCTAGTAATTCTCCGAAATCCTCATTAAGGCTTAATGCCATAGCGTTGATGGTGAAATCCCTTCTGTTCTGATCATCCTCCAACGTTCCATCTTCTACTATTGGCTTACGTGATTCATATCTGTATGACTCTTTTCGTGCTCCAACAAATTCAAGTTCTAAGTTCTTATAAATGATCTGTGCTGTCCCAAACTTCTTAAACACATTCACTTTCACTTTATCACCAAGTTTCTTAGCGATAGCCTCTGCCAAAGCAATCCCACTGCCAACGCATACAAAATCAATATCTTTCGAAGGCCTCTTCAATAAGATATCGCGCACATATCCTCCAACAACATAAGTTCGCGTTTTACGACTAATAGCTACTTCTTGTACTACTTTAAAGATCTTGGCTTCGAGATGACTTGATAAATTCATAAAAATTAAGCCTGAGTTCAGGCTTTTCTCTTTGGAACGCAAAGGTAGTGTTTATCTCAAATCAGCCAAAGAATTAATGTTTCATAAAAGTAGGGCAAGGGATGAATTTATCCTTCCTTCTCATTTTTCTGGATTGTGGTACTTCAAAACGGTACGCCAATGACATCTCATGCGCGCCACCTGATAGGGCTCCCAATTCAGAAATTGTAAAATCATAACTATAGCCTACTTCAAATTGAAGAAAATGCATACCTAATATTAAAGCTATAGCATCCTGACTAATATTGTCAGCTACATTCTGCTGAACAGGAATGCCACGATACCATAGTCCCAATACAATTGGGTCATATAGAAAATGTAATCCCAGATCTAGTTGATCAAATTTTCCTTGCTTTTTATAGATGAATGAAGGGGCTATCCTAGATGTTTTATCCCTTTTACGCAGACCGTTATATAAGGCTATATTCACTCCCCCATGTACCGAATACTTGATCGGAAGCCTACTCTCCTCCCCAAGAAGTGATTGATTAGGTTTATTTAGGTGATATGCAGAGAATCCAGCCCAAACTTTTTTATTATGAATTAGAAAACCTGTTCCAAAGTCAAAATGAGACTCTGCTCCTATATTTCTGGCAGTTTGATCATTTGTGTTAGGGTTAGCATTATTATTAAATCCCAACTGGTCTCTGAATATCAACTTATCAAAGTTTAAATCTTTCCTCGCATACCCAAAATATAGTCCAGATGAAAATAGCCATTTATTTTCAAGGTTAACTTTATAGGAATACAAGAGGCCTATATTTGTTGACCTCAAAGCAGCTGATCCTGCTTTATCGGTAGTCACTAACAACCCAACTCCACCCTTCACTTCATCCATGTGATAGTCATATGAAAATGAATAATTAGTAAAGTTATTCGGTATGGACGGCCATTGATTCCGATGATTCACAATAAATCGATGATGCTGAGAGGAGCCTGCAAAAGCTGGATTCAAATACAATGGAGCTGCATAATACTGTGTGAACTGTACATCCTGCCCTAATACTTCGTAAGAAGCAGCACTTACTAGTAACACGATGATCATAAACCTTGACAATACTCTCATCTTACTAAAGTTACATCCCCAACAAACGTTTCACTTTGGCCATCATCATAAGTCAAGCTCAGACGATATACATATACATCTTGTTGTACTAAGCTACCATTATAATAACCATCCCATCCTTTGTTTTTATTATTGGATTCGAAGAGTAATTCACCCCACTTGTTATAAATAAGCATCCTAAATGTCTTGATTCTTTGCAAATTCATTTTTGGTAAAAAAACATCATTAGTAAAGTCATCATCAGAAACGCTTCCATCAGGAGATGGTCCTGTCAAACTTGGAGAAAAGGCATTTGGCAACAAAACTTCTGTAGCTCTTCGTGCAATTACCGCATTATTGATTATTGTGGTGTCTCTACACCCATTTTCCGTAATGGCAATGAGAGTAATGTCATAACCCAACAAATTACCTTCATCATCCTCAAGCACATCACTATATTCATGAACCGGCTCAAAATCTGTACTGGTATTGCCATCCCCAAAATCCCAGATGAAAGAAGTAGCTCCAAAGCTGCCATTATTAGTCAATATCTGTCCAGGCAATACAACAATTTCCGGACGGACAATGAAAATAGCCCCAGGTGCAGCGTAAACTTCTATTATACCCTCCTTCACAGTAGTTGCTTGGTCGCCTGCGCCATTATCTGCTGTCAACTTAACATTGTATAAACCGGGAGCAGTATAGAAATGTGTTGGATTTATCACTCCGGACAATGTAACGCCATCTCCAAAGTCCCATAAGTAACTCGATGGGTCAGCAAATTGTGATAGGTTAGTGAAATCTACTCGTAAGGGGGCGCATCCATTATCTGGAAGAAAGTCAAAATTTAATACTGGTATGGTCGGATTTATCTTTACTGAATTCACAGCCACTTCTTGACAATAAATAGAAGTCACAGTCAGCGTAATTACAAAATCACCGAAGTTAGCATAAGTATGACTCGCTTGGTTAGGATCAGTAGAAGTCTGTCCATCACCAAAATCCCAAAGATATGTCCAAGAACCTACAGCCGTAGTATTGTTAAGCGTAACAGTCATGCCTGGCTGATTCTGTTCAAGAGGTGTTGGGCTGAATCCTACATTTATTCCTTCTTGCGCAACAACTTCTACATTTTGTTGTTCAGGAACACTTTGACAATTGAAGACATTGGTCGTCAGCAATCGAACATCAAGGCTAAGGCCTGTATTACTAGCAATAGGGCGAGTGAAAGTTCTATTTAATGTAGCCCCATCAGTAGATGAACTGTAAACTGATGAACCATCAATCAATACCTCCCATTGATAAGTTGTCAATCCTTGTTGTACAGCATTCATTTGCAAGGTCATTTTTTGACAATCGATCAAAAGAGTATCGATATCAAATAGAGCGGATGGCACTGGATTGACTTGAATCGTTCTGATTGAATCAGCCGAACAATTTCCTTCAAAATCTGTGGTTAATTGCACATCAAATTCTTTAACATCCGTATTTGATGTGTTAATAAATTCAAAATTGAATTGAGGATCAGCGGGTAGCTTAGTGGTTGTCAATATATTATTCCCATCATCGTCTAATACTCTCCAGGTATATTGTATTAGTCCAGGAGTATTTTGAACTATCACATCTGCCTCAAAATTCACCGACATACTTCCACAATTATCAAGAAATGCTTCGTTGCCCATAAATGCTGCACTAGGCTCATAAACAACAACAATTGCGTTTTGTACGATTGTCGCATCATCTCCTTGACCATTGTCTGCCATGAGGGTGACGCTATATGTCCCAGGAGTCGTATACACATGGATTGGATTCACTACTCCGCTAGATGTATTCCCATCACCGAAGTCCCAAGTGTAACTTGCCGGATCGGTAAAAGTCGAAAGATTGGTAAATTGAACAACGGCTGGTATACAGCCTCCATCAGCCGTAAACCCAAAATCCAATAACGGCACGGCTGGATTAATCACCACCAACTGACTACTCGTCTCTACACAGAAATCTGAGCTGACAGTCAGTGTAATCAAATAGTCTCCAAAAGTATCATAGGTGTGAGAAGCCTCATTGGGATCGATCGAAGTATTCCCGTCACCAAAATCCCATAGGTATGCCCACGCTCCAGCGTTGGTAGTATTATTGAGCGTTACGGTCATATTAGGTTCATCTTGCCCCAATGGTGTTGGACTAAATCCTGAGTTGATATCATCTCTTGATAAAATATCTAGCGTTTGCTGCTCGAGGGTGCTTTGACAATTGAAGACGTTCGTAGATAGTAATCGAATATCAACGCTAAGGCCTAGATCACTTGCAGCAGGTCGAGAGAAAGTTCTACTTAAAGTAGCTCCATCAGTAGTTGAATTATAAACTGAAAAACCATCAATCAAGACCTCCCATTGATAGGTTATCAATCCTGGCTGTATGGCATTCATTTGCAGAGTCATTTTTTGACAATCAATCAAAAGAGTATCGATATCAAATAGAGCGGATGGTATGGGACTGACTTGAATCATCCTTATTGAATCAGCCGAACAGTTGCCATCAAAATCTGTGGTTAATTGTACCTCAAAGTCTTTAACATCCGTATTTGATGTGTTAATAAATTCAAAATCAAATTGAGGATCAGAGGGCGGTTTGGTGGTTGTAAATAGATTGTTTCCATCATCATCTAATACACTCCATGTATATTGTATAAGTCCTGGGGTATTTTGAACTATCAAATCTGCTTCAAAATCCACCGACATACTTCCACAATTATCTAGAAATGCTTCATTGCCCATAAATGCTGCAATAGGCTCATAAACCACAATAATTCCATTTTGCACTATTGTTGTATCATCTCCTTGACCATTGTCTGCCATGAGCGTGACGCTGTATGTTCCTGGGGTCGTATACACGTGAATTGGATCCACTACTCCACTAGATGTATTCCCATCACCAAAATCCCAAGCATAACTTGACGGGTCACTAAAAGTCGAAAGATTGGTAAACTGAACGACCGCTGGAAGGCAGCCCCCATCAGCTGTAAATCCAAAATCCAATAAAGGGACTGCTGGATTAATCACTACCAACTGACTACTCATCTCTACGCAGAATTCTGAGCTTACAGTCAGTGTAATCAAATAATCCCCAAAAACACCAAAGGTGTGAGTAACTTCATTGGGGTCATTCGAAGTATTTCCATCACCAAAATCCCATAAGTATGTCCACGCACCAGCGTTGGTAGTATTATTGAGCGTTACGGTCATGTTAGGTTCATCTTGCACCAATGGTGTTGGACTAAATCCTGAGTTGATATCATCTCTTGATAAAACATCAAGCGTTTGCTGTTCAAGGGAGCTTTGACAATTGGCAAAGTTGGTAGTCTGCAGTTGGATATCTACATCTAAAGCAGCCAGTCCAGAGTTAGGCCTTATGAATGTTCGGTCAAACACATCTCCTACGGCACTCGAGGAGAATACGGATGACCCATTGATGAAAACCTCCCATTGATAGTTCATCAATCCTTTTTGGATGGAACTCATCTGTAGTGTCATTTCCTCACAGGAAAGCAATAAAGTGTCAATTTGAAATAGGGCTGATGGAATTGGATTGACACGGATAGTTCTTGTGGAATCACTTGGGCAGCCGCCTACAAATGATGTATTGAGAGTTACATCAAAATCGAGCACATCTGAAGTGGTACTATTGACGAATAGAAATGTAAAAGCACCATCTGGTGGAATCTTGACTATTGGAGCAGCGACTAGTGCACCTAGTTCATCTCTAACCTCCCACGTGTATTGGGTAAGACCTGGAAGTCCTTGAGTAATCGCGTCTACTTCAAAATCGACTGATACCATACCACAGTTATTTGAAAAAGGATCGTAGTTAAGATCAACAAACCCAGACTGTGGCGCAGGGAATATTGTTATTGTTTGCTCAGCACTTATTGTCTGGCAATTGAATTCATTTACAGTCACCAACCTCACATCTACCAACCTATCAAGTAGTGTTGTGTTAGCAAAATCTAGTGTTACCAATATGCTAAATCCAGGATCAGTTGGATCTTGAACGAGTTCGTCAATGAAAGTACCATCTTGTTCAGGATCGATTTGCCAAATATACTGATCAATGGTGCTGGTCTGAATAGCATCAGCGGTATTAGTAAACTCAACACTAAGCACGCTACATCCATTAATTACATTGGTCGTGAATGATGAAATTGGCAGAGGTCTTACTTCTACTGTTTGAGCAATTATACTTTCACAACTATTCTGATCTGTAACCACTCTTAGTGCTACAGTATAAGTGTTGGCTGCTCCAAGGTTATGGTCAAAAACAGTCATTCCATCAAATGTAGCTTCTTTAGTAAACGTGATACCGTCATAACTAAAATCCCATTCATAAGTGATTATTGATTCACCATTGATTGCGGATAATGTAGAGGTATTTTCAAAATGAGTATCCACTCCATCACAAACTTCTGTTGCTGTAAATGCACTTACAGGATCATTGAATATTCTCACAAATATTGACTGTTCTGTTTCACACCCCGTCAAATTATCTCTCGTCAAAAATTTGACTTCATAATTCCCTGGGGTACTGTAAGTCTGATCTGGAGCATTTACTAACCCAACTCCAGGAACATACCCAACACCTGCTGGTACGGATGAAATAAGCCCACCAGATTCGTTATAGAACTCCCATCTTCTACCAGTATCTACTGTAGGTGTCCCTGGAGCTACATCATAAAATCGAACATCAAAGATTTGCGAAACTGCAGCGTCTTGACAAAAATGCGGAGTAATATCAACATCAGTTAGATCAGTCACACGTATCTGTGCGATCAAAGTAGGTGTGACGTTAATTATTTGATCAAAAGAAACTATACAAGCACTTTGTGCAGTTGGGTTAGTTGCAATAAGTCTAATCAACTTTGGTCCACCCGTTGTGAATGCGTTAGTTGGATTTATTGCTGTAGAACTCCCCTGCAATGGATCAGTATCTAAGGGTCCATCATAATATTCCCACACGTAGTCCAATCCTCCTCCTGTTAGATTGTCATAATAGATAACATCACCAATACAAAAATCTGTAGTAATCGTCCCCCCTGCATTCACCTCTCGGGTTTGAAAATTAGGAGTAGGAGCAGCTACTATTTGAATAACTGCAGTAATCGATCTTGACTCATCGTAGTTGGGGTTCGCAGGATCATCATTATAAGGATTGCAAATGTTCCAATTGAACATAGTCACCTCAAATGTATTACCTACCAAATTCAACACGTTGGCTGGGGCACTCATTGGAAAAGAAACTGAAGTTGGTGCATCAGCTGGGAATGCAATAGCATCTATTGGCCCAAAGTAAGCCCCTGTTATCATCAATCCTGCAGTCCCTTGCGTTGTTGACATTGTCAAGGCTCCAGCAGCAT
Source organism: Cyclobacteriaceae bacterium (assembly GCA_034112085.1). Classification (GTDB taxonomy): domain Bacteria; phylum Bacteroidota; class Bacteroidia; order Cytophagales; family Cyclobacteriaceae; genus JAWUWD01. Next base: position 7,430 of record JAWUWD010000025.1, on the reverse strand, counting down.
CTGTAAGTGTCTGTACTGCTCCATCATTGAGTGTTAAATCTCGAATAGAGGCACCCGGATGATTAGTACCATAAACAAACTGCACATGTCGCATCTGACGATTTGGATTATCAGGTTCATCTATTGGATTGCAATTAAATGTAGAAGTGTCCGTAAATAAAGCGTTGACTATAGCATCACCATGACACACTTCATAGACAGGAGGTGTGATCGCTAGTGTTCCGCCAAATTCATTGTCTCTAGCCCATGAAAATGCTGTTTGTTCTTGTGCTGAAGTAGGGCATTCTACACCTGCTATTACTATATATGAGGTAGGTAAGAAGGAACAATCATTATTTACGGGGTAAAGAAATGTTCCTGTTGCTTCAAATTCAGTATCGCCAACTGAGGCAACTAGTCCTGAAAATATGTCGACATTTGTGATTGCATTAGTTGGATCGTTCCATCTGAAACGAATAATAATATCGTTCGGATTTTGAGCAACATTAAAGAAATATTTGATAGTAAAATCAGTAACTGTAGTTGGCGCACAATCTTGATCCGTGTTAAACGTTATATCAATCTGAGAACGTAAAGCATTACATTGGCTATAGGAATGGCCTACATGTAGCAGAACGATCAATCCGATAATACTGAATTTGAGAAAATTGCTTAACATATTATTTTTGGTACACTAATAATATTACTATGTATCAAAAACTGACTAATAGTATGCAAGCAAAATTACTGAAAACTGCGGTACAAGAATTGCAGTTGGCATAACACCAACGCATTTCATCGACTAAAATGACGGATCCCTAGTTAGTGATAAGCTAATTCCAGAAGTCTTTTCTTTTATAGAATGAAGGACATTCCAAAAGTCTCCTGCTTTTCTTCACCCTACCTCTAATTGGTTTGCCTATGAACTCATATCCCATGGATATCTCATGACTACCAGCAGCAGATGTTTCTAAATCAGAAATTGTAAAGTCATAGCTGTATCCAAAATTAAAATTTTTGAATTGTAAACCGAAAATAAACACCAAAGCATCTTGTATAGGGCGATCGGCAAAGTCCTTGAGGAATGGAATTCCTCTATACCAAACTCCAATCATTATCGGATCAATGTGATAATGCATTCCTACATCTAGTTGTTCGAATGTGCCTTGTTTTCTATACACGAAAGAAGGAGTTAGGTAGGTCACTCTAGTGGATGTCCTAATCCCACTGTTCAATGCTAAACGCATACCACCATGAATATTGTATTTCATATCAAGTTGATCTGTGTTTTGAGAAAGTGATTGATTAGGTTCGTTCATATGATATGCGGCTATTCCTAACCAAAGATTTTTGTTGTAAACCACCAATCCAGAACCAAAATCAAAATACTGTTCATTACTCAACCCATCTATCACAGGATCATCGGACCCATTACTATTATTCCCAAGACCATCTCCAAATTTCAACTTATCCTTATCGATTGTCATCTGTCCATATCCGAAGTATATGCCAGGAGAAAACACCCAATCATCACTTGCTCTTATTTTATAGGAATATAAAAGTCCAGCATTGATCAAACTTAGTCCCCCTGTACCGATCTTATCTCTCATGGCCATCACTCCAAATCCACTCTTTAGTTCTGGCACAAAAATATCGTAAGAAACCATTGAAGTCGAATAAGCTTGTGGCAAATTGGGCCATTGCACCCTACTATTGAAGGTTACTCTTTGAGAATAAGTGATCCCCGTAAATCCAGGGTTCAAGTACAACGGTGCCGCGTAAAACTGTGAGAATTGAGGGTCCTGTGCTTGAGCAGCAGATAAGGCTCCGAACAACACTATTAGAAGTATGTAATATTTTTTCATCGCTATTTCAATAATGTTATGTCCCCTATTCTCACTTCTCTCTTACCATTTGCAAGCTGTAGCGACAATTTATATACGTATACACCTTGAGGCATCATTTTTCCTTTATAATATCCATCCCAACCTATCTTGGCATCCTTACTTTCAAAGATCAATACTCCCCATCTATTATAGATTTGCATTAGGAACCCATTTCTTGTTACTCCATCAATTTTAGGAATAAATATATCGTTGGATCGGTCATCTGGATCAACTGCGCCACCACTAGTACTAGGTCCATCTTGGTTTGGCGTAAAAGCATTTGGAGTATCTACGCTACCCCCAAACTCTGCCCTTATCGAATCTCTGAACACATTGGAGCAGGTCTCTAAGTTGTACTTAAAACTTGCAACAAGAGATACTGCAAACACACTATCCGCCTGATCAAAACTCTCCTCTTCATAAGTATGATAGGCATCTGGATTTTCCACACCTCCCGTAACTATATCAGATCCATCCCCATAATCCCATTCAAATATAAGCTCGCGAGATCTACCTTGTGCATCTTCAGTGACGGATCCTTGTCCTGTATTTGTAAAATTAAACAATGTTAATTCTTCATCAGGCACAAACACAACATTGCTTGGTCTCATCTCGAATGCTGCAAGTGGAGCTTCAAAGACATTGAGATAATCTACCTTCGTCTCAGTCACATCGAAAGCAGGTCCAGCTTGCACATTTTGAGCAACTAGTTCCACAGTGTAAATTCCCGACTGGGCTATTTCAAAACTAAACTGCTTCACATCGGGATCAATCTCTCCAGTCGCCTGAGAAGTTGTCTGAGTAGTTTGGAATATAACACTACCGGCATCATAGACTCTCCATTCAAATTGATTCGCAGCCCCAGTGGTCAAATTGGTAATCGTAAATACAGTAGGTTCACAGCCTGTTTTTATGTCAGCTGAAAAATCAGGAACTATTGGATCTTGATCTACCTCAATAGTGATAAGCATATCACTACTACACTGGAGTCCATTAGCCAGTGCTTGCTGATTGACTATCGTATGAATCACGTCATAAGTTCTAGCTACGGTATAGGTTTGTGCTTCTGGTATATACTCCGTTGAAACGATACCATTACCATAGTTCCAATCGTAACTAAAGTCTGTGTCATTGATTGGAGTTGAATTATTTACAAATGGAATTTCCACAGCTCCAAGCTCCAATGAAAACAACCTACGACCAATCTCCTGAGTATCGAAATCAGCGATCGCCTCACGGTATACCATTACTGACACTTCTGCTTCAACAAAACACTCATCGCCACCTCCATTGTTCTTACTACCTCTGTAATGAATGACATATTCTTGTGGATTGGATAAAGTAGGGTCATTATTGACAAAAGTGAAACTTGGCGTTTCTTGTGTTTGATCCTGATCCGTCATACTATTTCCATTGATAGAATATGTCCATTCATGAGCAGTAGCTCCTAGTGTAACATTGAACATATTCACTTCGTCTCCACTGCATATTTCACTTCGCGTGGTAAACACATTGGGTATTACAGCAGGATAAATAGTAACAGACTCACTACTAAATGAAAGACATTCAAGAGTCTTGTGCTTAGCTGTCAAAAATGCAGTATATGTAAAGTCACCCAATGACTGATTAACATATTCATGCGTCATTGGTGACACTGCCACAGCACCATCAATCACTTCCATACTACCATCTCCCCAGTTCCAAGTGTACTCTACATCAGTATCCAAAGTATAGGCAAATTCAATAACTGCTGGTGTACACGCTGCATCATCAACAGGAGCAAAAGAGGCATCCACGTTTATAATATCTATATCTACACTTGCCAAGTTGCCAGACACCTCACAACCATTGAAATCTCTTACCCTTATAAGTCGAGCCGTAATATCTTGAGCGATACCTAAACCTCCATTGCTTTCTGCCAGGCCATTGATCACTGCAATACCTGTAGTTCCTGCCACACTCGTACCAGTAGTTCTTACTACTCCATCTCCCGTATTGACCACTTCATAGTCAAAAGTAAAAGGAGACTGACCGACTGGGAACTCAAAATTGACTAGGATTATGGAGTTCTCACAGATCTCTGGGTCAGCAGAGGCCACAAAGTTGGTGGGTGTAGGAGCCACAGTTACTGAAACCTGTACCGGATTACCTTGACATACAGTCAAATCTCGTGCATTCCTTGGTATCAAAGTATATGTTACTATTTGGGAGGTCGTCCCGTTATTTACTAAGTCATCCGTGAAGGCTATCCCCGTATCTATGAAATTCCCAAACACATCTCCAATAACTCTGCTCCCTGCTACATTACCACTTGCATAGTCGATATCTTCAATAACAAAATCTACCAAGTTACCATCAGATAAGGTAGTTGGGCTCTCGAGTTCTATCGAAAGTTGATCTCCCGAACAGATAGGGCTTGGAAAAGCTTGATTGAGTACTGGTATTGGATCAACAGTAACTATTACTGATTGTCCAGCACCAACAGAGCATCCACTACCATTTGCAGCAAGAGGTGCTCCATAACTAATCAAATACTCTACTGTTTCAGGCTGATCAGCTGCATTTTCAAGAGCCTGACTTATTAAAGAGCCTTCTACAAGATTATTCAGAGTAGGTGTCCATCCTGTCACTAGCCCAGAAGATGGCACCGCAATAATTGAATATTCAATATCTCCCTGAGTTGGATTCTTATCAGAATCTAAAGTAAAGCTAGTTGACTGACCGCTGCAAATTGTGTGGTCAACTGGATCGTTGATCGAAAATTCAGGCTCTACGGTTATTGTGATTGACTGTGTAGGTCCTTCACATGCATTTTTAAGAGGTGTAACTAGGTAAACAACATCCAATGGGTCGTCCGTTGTATTTACAAATACATCTGCACTAAATATATTGATGTCTGCAACTCCAATAGTTTGAGGGAATACATCTGTTGACTTAGTAGCGCTACCAGATTCATCCAACCCTACTGCTGTCATACCTTCTATTCGGTAATTTGTGGCACCGATTGAATTCGCATCGATCGTCAAGCTTATAGCGGTAGGCGCTCCACTACAAACGATGTTATCAAGATTAGCTTCCAGTGCTGGGGATGGTTGCACTATTAACACTAAATCCACTTCTTCACCAGAACATCCTTTAGCTGACACAGGAGTTACTTTGTAAGTAACTGATAAATCTCCATTGGTGGTATTGATAAATTGATCATTGAAAATAGCATTTGATGCCAAATTTGTTCCAGTAGTCACTTGCACTACCGTCAGGTCAGGATCAATCATTACACTCGCTATATCGTAATGATCTGCGGCTATGGATGGTATCGTAGCATCTACACCCAAGGTAACCCCAGCAATCACATCGCTACAAACTGGTGATGGAATAATTGTTGGATCAAATGTAGGTTCAGGGTTTATTGGAATAGTTACTCTGAAGCTCGCTCCTGGGCATGATCCGCCTGAAGATGTTGGTATAATATCATACTTGACATTGATGATTGCATTGGTTGTATTCGTTAATGTTTCAGAAATAGCTTCTAGACCTGACCCCACTCCTCCTGTAGCACCTTCGTAGTCAATGACTGACCAACTAAATATATTACCTGAAAGATTAGCAATAAAGCTATCTGCTGCAACATTAATAGGGTCGCCTGAGCAAATTTCAGCTAAAATCGTGTCAGACCCAACAGGCTCCGGATCAACTGTAATCAGCACGTCAAAGTCTTCTCCTGCACATCCATTATTAATATTCTCTGTTGGCGTAAATGTGTAAGTTACAATGGCCTGTGCACTAGACATATTGGTGATGGTATGTGGTATTGTGGTAGTTATTCCTGGATCTCCTAAAACAACTCCAGTTACTGTCCCCGTGATATTACTTACCACATAGGTGTAATCCACAGTTCCTAGACCAAAATTACTACTTGAAACAGTGATAGATGGTATTTCTCCAGAACATATTGTTTCACTGATTGGTGCGATTACTGGTTCTGGGTTGATAACAAAATCAACATCAAAAGGCGTACCAGCTGTACAAGCTCCAAAACCCACTGGTGTTATGGTGTACCTAACTATGGCCGGGGTCGCGGTGGTATTAACATAGTTAAATGTAATTGGTAATGTACTAGAAGTAGTTCTGTTCGGAGATTCTAATTTAATACCGCTAGTAGAAACCTCTGACACAACATATGTGAATTGACCTAAAACACCATTACCCCCATTATTAATGTTATCAGCATAAATATCATAGTTGAGTGCAATATTACTACAAGCTTGTTGAGTATCAGGCACACCTGCCGGCCCTGGATCTACAGTTACAGTCACCGTTTGTGTTATTCCAACGCAACCTCCTGGACCAGTAGGTGTTACATCATAAGTAGCGGCTACAGCTCCGACTCCAAAATTAGTAAGTAGTTCAGATGTAAAATCTGTCCCAACTTTATTGACAAATGTTCCAGAAATATCAGGGTCGACACTTGTCGCAATCCAATTAAAAGTAGAGCCAACCACGTTTGAACTAAAGTTGATGCTTGGCGTATTTCCACTACAAATCGTTTCGGAGTTAGCTGATGTCATTAGGGGAGCAGGGTTGACAGTTATAGTCACTATTTGTGGAGGCCCATCACATGTTAGTCCTGTAGTACCAGTGGCAACTACTTCATAAGTCACCGTACCGTCTGCACCAGAGGTGTTGAACAGTACTTCACTAGATAAGTCATTTCCTGCATCAGAGATAGCGGTCCCTGTTACATTCGTAACACTTTTCACTTCCCATAAATAAGTAGCTGGCGAATCAGAAGAAAAACTTATACTTGGTGAACCACCACTGCATATCTCCTCTATAATAGGCGATGTCATTACTGGAGTAGGATCAATAGTCACTACTACTTCCTCAAAAGCACCCACTGTACAACCTGCTAACTCTGGAGTAAATCTAAAAGTGACTTGCAAACTAGCTGCAGTATTGTTTGTAATCGTTTCATTGACTGCCAGAGCATATACTTGGCTGATGCCGTTAATAGTTTCCTCTCCTGTGATATCATCTAAATCGTTAGTCGAACTAAATACTTCAGTTAAATACGTGAAAGCTGGACCACTCGATGTAGACTGATTAGTGAGCGTAATATTCACTAATTCTCCACTACATATTGCCGCTGCGGTATTCAATGACGTAGTAAGTCTTGGATTAGGTTCTAAGGTAACTACTACTGCTACTGGAGTGCCTGTAGCGCAACCTGCCAACTCTGGAGTAAACGTAAACGTTACCTTTATATCGTTATCCGTATCATTTACCAAACTAGCAATATTCATCGCAGTTGCGTATAAAACACCAGCAGTACCATCTACTCCCTCTTCTCCTGTGATATCTCCAACTCCTCCGCCCGAATTGGGGGTCACACCTACTGCATAAGTTAATGATCCAGCTACACTCGATGTCGAGTTGTTAGCCAAGGTGATATTTACAGCATCTCCATCACAGATGGTAGCGGCGGTGGTTAAGGTTGGTGTCAAACTTGGGGTTGGTGCCAGCGTAACGATTACGTCCACTGGGGTCCCATTTGCACATCCAACT
>JAWUWD010000024.1:0-13825 GCA_034112085.1 Cyclobacteriaceae bacterium | reverse complement strand
ATATGCTGTAAGTAACACCTTGTTCTTCAGCGCAAACCTCACTTAATCCACTTATGGTACCCGGTGCATCCGGAGCTGTGGAACATGTTGCCTCTGATATGGTTAAGCATTGATCAGCGCTTGTCCCAGTAGCATTCTCAGCGTTGACACAAACATTACCTATTGTACTTCCAAAATCAACACTTATAGCTGTAGTGCCGTCTCCAGAGGTTATTGTCGCACCTGTAGGAATCGTCCAATTATAGGACGAAGCATCTGTAACTGCTGCTATACTAAAGGAGACTCCCGTTTGATCAGGACATATAGAAGCCAAGCCATCAATGGTCCCAGGTGTATCTGGTGCCGAGGCACATGAAGCCTCAGCTATTGTCAAGCACTGATCTGCACTCGTTCCTGTATCATTGGAAGCACTCACACAAATATTCCCTATTGTAGTTCCGAAATTTACAGTGATACTAGTTGTACCATCGCCAGATGCTATGGTAGCACCGGCTGGAACTGTCCATGTATATGAAGTAGCAGCCGCAACAGCAGATATGCTGTAAGTTACACTTTGTTCATCAGCACAAACCTCGCTTAATCCGCTTATGGTACCTGGTGTCTCGGGTGCCGAAGAACATGTTTCTTCTGATATTGTCAAACATTGATCAGCACTCGTTCCTGTACTATTTGATGCACTTACACAAATATTCCCTATCGTAGTGCCGAAGTCTACAGTGATACTAGTTGTACCATCGCCAGATGCTATTGTCGCCCCCGTAGGCACAGTCCAAGTATAGGAATCAGCTCCTGTAACCGCAGCTATGCTATAAGTAAGTCCAAGTTGGCCAGCGCAGACAGACTCCAATCCTGTAATCGTCCCTGGAGTATTAGGTGCAGTGGCACAAGATGCCTCGGATATTGTCAAGCACTGATTAGCACTTGATCCTGTGCTATTTGTAGCACTCACACAAACATTACCTATAGTAGTCCCAAAATCAACTGTTATACTAGTGGTGCCATCTCCTGCAGTAATCGATGCCCCAGTAGGCACCGTCCATACATATGATGTAGCTGTTGCTACAGCAGAAATACTATAAACCACTCCCGCTTCTTCCGAACACACAGAGCTTAGCCCTTCAATTGTTCCGGGAGTTCCAGGAACAGAACTGGTCCATTCCCCATATGTAAATCGAACAGCCTCCAACGTATTATAAAAGCTATAGCATGGAGGGTTGTTGATAATATCTGTCGCAGAGGCATGATAATGATAGACGTTTCCAGCAAAATCTGCAGTTGTACCCGTATGGCCGTTACATTCATCCAAGTCAGATGGTGTACTTCCATCTACATCATAAGGGCCATATATTGGAAGTCCCTCAAAAGTAAATCCAACGAAACCACTTCCGTTATCTTGATCGATATCTACACAGAAATAATCTGAAGCTATGCCGTTCGCAGCTAAAGGCACGTTAATTCCATTAGGGATCGCATGAAAATGTCCAAATCCCGCTGGTTCTGGATGCCATCCGCAATAATCAATAGGTATTATCCCTCCCATCATGGCCGCTGTAGACTCAGAGCTAGGTGGTGTGTGTTCCAGAATCATTCCGTTTTTCAATACTCCAATGGTTTCTGCAGTATGATAAGTACGAGAAGAACCTGGCTTTGTAATTGGGCCAGTCAAAATTTGAAATTGCTGGTACCAAGTATTACTTGTTCCTTCATACAATTCAGCCTCTACACAATATTTGGCATCACCACCTGTGCCACTTTTCTCTCCTGTGGTTAAGTTTTGATAGTTAATACTAAAGTCATCCGCATCATCGATGATATTAGAACCATCAGCTTCCATATCATTAAATAAGTTCGCATCAAGCAAACGAGGATCTCCATTAAACAATCCCAAACCACCTACTTCATCCAAATTGTCTGGACACAGGCTTATAGAAGTTTCATAATGATCTCTGTATGTCACGATATAACATGGAGCAAAAGTTGTGTCAGTCCCATTTACGGCTACCGCACAAAAACTCTCCTCCCAACTAACTAATAGCTCAGTTTCATCAAAAAAAGAAGGGTCAACGTAGGTTGATGTTGGGTAAATGGTATCATTCTGAGCAAGCACCTGTTGGGTGAATATCAAGCACATCCCCAACAGCAAAACTCTTAAAGATTTAATACTAATTTTTATTAACTTGATCATAGAAATTATTTTTAAAGATAAGACTGACAAATATCTCCATAATAACTAAACATGACCGAATAAAAAGGGGGTACAAATAGGGTATATCATTTTGTTTTTAAGAATGAATGAAATGCAAAACCTTACCCCGAGTAATTATAAATCACTAATCAGTTCTCTTAACTTTTCTGAAGGAGCAAGGTGGAGTTTCTTTCTGAGTCTTTGAATGGCCTTTTTTATTCCATCATGCGATAAATTCAATAAAAATGCTATTTCCAGATTGTTAAATCGCATTTTAATGAATGCAGCTAAGCGCATGTCTTTGTCGTTTAGAGAATCACCAACTTTCATTAGATTTTGATAAAATTCTGGATGAATTTCCTCGAAATGAACCTTCATCAAATTATACTCAGATTGCATTCCCTGATTTTTCTTCATTTCAGTATTGAGCCAATGCAACATATCATGCTGTTCTTTGGCTGATCCTTTCAATGCATTTTCAATCTTTCCTTGAAATTGCTTTATAAGATCAGTTTGCAACTCATTGAGTGACGAAAGTGTTACCACTTTTCTATTTAGCGAATCTATTTTATCTTTTAATTTCAACGGCATAAATAGCTAACTGCCTCCTCAGTCGTTGAGAATGGGATGGTTTTAAATGGTATCATATTCTTCATTAATTTAAAAAGGATAGTTTTGAAGCCGCTCACTCCTATTATTGCCACCTTGCAAAGCTTAGGACTGATCGATACCCAGTCTTTCCTGACCTCTCGCATGGATTCAATACTAATTGTTGTGTTATTTACATCCAATAAAAGATTAACAGAATTCAGATCTTCCTTTTTCATGATATCAATGGCAATATGACTGATGTCGATTCTCTCCTCATCCGTACATTCTTGAAAATTGATATATAAATACTTAGCAGCTCTACTTTCTATCCACTGGACTCGTGAGACCAAATCCTTTTCTACTTTCTGTAACGTCATAGACTCCATAAAAACAATACCCTATTTGTACCCTGTGTTTTGCAAACATAGGTCATTATAATTATACTATTAAGTGATTTCTGAATTTAGCCTAGTAAGTGCTTTTCTCTTGCCTTTCCTACACCAAATCCAATAATTCCCAGGTATTACGATGAGGGGGTAGACTGCAAGCGGCTAGAATACAATAGCGTCATTAGAAGGACAACAGACTAAGTTGATTTTTTTCAAATCGAATATCTACTTTCCATTTCAACAGTTACCAAATATTTTATATCCAAACTGTACCCGAATTTATCAATACATTAATCGAGTGTTTCAGAGGACATTTTGTGCGTCAATTCGAATACCAGCCGAATCAGAATCTTCAATCCCCAAATCATTGAATACTAATAGACCTCAGTAATGTGTGGGTGAAATGTGGGATGCTTTATAAAAGCATCGATTAATTCGTTACAATGCTTCTATATATTTATAGTAAAACAAATTGATAAACAATTACAAAATACCCTCCAAAAGTACTCTGAACACATAATATGGTTTTTGGTTCGATTCCATTTTACGCTAATGAATCAAATATAACTTGTTGTTTTTCAATGACTTAAAAATGGTAAATTTTAAAAGTGGCCTCGGCAAGAATCGAACTTGCATCAATCGTTTAGGAAACGACTATTCTATCCATTGAACTACGAGGCCTAAAGTTCAAATATACATTCTCTCACAATCTCTTAACAACTGTTCTATATAATAATTCTTTATATATTAGTCACGCTATGTTTTACAAGCGTATAACTCCACATATCGACCTACTCCCCTTCATCGACTGTTATTGGATTATTGAAAGTGACAGCTCTCCAGAGTCCGAGCGAGAGAAAATTATTCCAGATGGGTTTATTGAAATCATTTACCATTATGGTGATTCTTATCAGATCAGCTTGCAAGGGGGATTGGAAGAACAAAAAGACAAGCTTTTCGCAGGTCAGATCGACAAACATTTCTATATAAAAAATACAGGTAGGACGGGTATGATTGGTATCAAACTAAAACCAGAATCAGCCTCCCTACTATTTGGTATTGATATGTCCTTGTTTACCAATAAAGTAACGCCTTTATCTAATATCCCAGCCATGAGGGATATGAATACGCTCTTCGATAGCAACCATCGTGATAAAATCATCGAAAACATCGAGCAGTACTTCTTATCTAAAGTTTTAAAAGTAATAGCCCATCCTATCCAAAAAGCAGTATCGATTATCTTTGAACAAAACGGTATGGTTTCAGTTCAAAGTATATCCGAAGTACTTAATCTAAGTCAAAGACAATTAGAAAGGTATTTCAATAAATTCATTGGGCTATCTCCCAAGTTTTATATGCGCATTATTCGATTCAATTATATCTTTGAACTGATGAAGAATGATTATCACAATTGGCAAGACATTGTGTTTCAATCAGGTTATTATGACCAGTCCCATTTCATAAAAAACTTTCAAGAGTTTACCGGAGAAGACCCTACCAAATATGAATTTGACGATAAAAACATGGCCAATTTCTTTTTGAACAAACTTGAAAAATAGAGTTATGGGATTTTCACAAAACAATACAAAAGACAAAATTTTCAGATGCTATTATGAATGTACTGAAGTGCATCGTTTTAATTAAGTTAAACACTAACAAATCTAAAGTCTATAAGCAATTTGAAAGCTTAACTGATACTGAAAATTTCATCTGCATAATCAAATCTATTAATAAGTCTTGGCTCATTTTAAAAGTAAATTAATTGCTAATTGATCAATACCTATCTCCAAATAACATTAGTTTACATTCCCTTATATTTAAATTTCATCTTCTAATATAATTTATTCTTTTTCTCTGCTATTAACTTAATTTTGAATACTATTTTAATAGGATAAAATCTTCCAAGTGAGGGCAAATCATACAATGCAAAATACAAGAGTAGTGATCACAGGAATGGGCGCTTTGACACCTTTGGGTAATTCTGTCAGCGAGTTTTGGGAAAGTGCTATAGCCGGTGAGAGTGGTGCTAGTCATATCACAAAATTTGATACTGCACAATTCAAGACCAAGTTCGCCTGCGAACTGAAAGACTATGATCCAAAGAAGTATCTGGAAAGAAACGAGATAAAGAGATGTGATCTATTCACGCAATACGGTCTATATGCCGCTACTGAGGCGATGAATGATTGTGAACTAGACTTGAGCACTATTTCTCCTTTTCATATTGGTGTGATCTGGGGTTCTGGACAAGGGGGTCTAGGGACGATTGAGAAAGAAATGAAGCAATATGCTACAGGCAATGGCACGCCTCGCTTCAACCCTTTCTTGATACCAAAAATGCTGATCAATATGGCTTCGGGTTTGATCTCCATGAAGTTCGGCTTAATGGGCATCAACTACACCACAGTATCAGCCTGCGCAGCTTCTAACTCGGCTATAATGGATGCCTTCAACTACATCAAGTTGGGCAAAGCAAAGGTCTTTATAGCGGGCGGATCAGAGTCTCCAATTACCGAGGCATCCATTGGCGGCTTCAACGCGATGAAGGCCATGTCCACAGACAACGATACACCACAACAAGCTTCAAGGCCGTTTGATAGTAGTCGAAATGGATTTGTTATGGGAGAAGGCGCTGGAGCGCTGATCTTAGAAGAATATGACCATGCAAAAAACAGAGGTGCGAAGATCTATGCGGAAATAGTGGGTGCAGCTATGACCGCAGATGCGCACCATATTTCTTCTCCACATCCAGAAGGTCTCGGTGCCGCTAAAGGAATGGAACTAGCCCTAGAAGAAGCGAATCTAAAGCCAGAGGACGTAGACTACCTCAATGCACATGCGACCTCTACTCCAGTCGGTGACTTGAGTGAAATCCAAGCGATAAGAAAAATATTCGGAGATGCCCCAAAGAATTTAAAAATCAGTGGCACCAAATCCATGACTGGTCATCTATTGGGAGCTGCCGGTGCCATAGAAGCCATCTTATGTGTGAAGGCTATCAATAATGGCATCATCCCTCCTACGATCAATACAGAGCAGATAGATGAGTCTATCCCTCACGATATGGACATTGTAACTAAAACTGCGCGACAAGCTGAAGTAAATATCGCTATGTCAAACACATTCGGTTTTGGTGGTCACAACTCGATCTTGGTACTTAAGAAAATATAACGCTAAGACTTTTTCTAGCCATTAGGCAGAATACCATTTAGCTAGGTGCTTAGGATTGACACCAAGAAGATATAATATCACGATTGTAATATTTTTCAATTGTTGAAAGATCACCCCATTTTTCACAAATTTTCTTGACGAAGTGGTGATTACCGCATCCAGCTTAACCAACCTACCCATTCTTCCCAACCTTCGCAGTATCTCATAATCCTCCATAATTGGAAGTTTTTCAAAGCCTCCAGTTTCATCGAAGATAGTTTTACGGACAAACAGCCCTTGATCACCATAGGTAAACAAAGGACTTTTCAGACGACTCATCTGACTATACAAGTCATACCAAAACCCAGCCTGATCAAACTTCAGCTGGAATGTTCCTGCTACACACTTTGGGTCCTCGATTCCCATTTGTATATATCCTATCCAATCAACAGGCAATTGCGAATCAGCATGTAGAAAAAACAAAATATCGCCTTTACTATTCTTCGCTCCATTGTTCATTTGAACGGCTCTACCCCTTGATGACTTTATAAGTCTTACGTGCGGCTTCTGAATGACTATGGCCACCGTATTATCTTGACTGCCTCCATCTACAACTACTACTTCTAACTGATCACCAATATCTTGATAAATCGCCTCTAATAATGAAGCGATTCTTTCTTGTTCGTTGTATGTTGGAATGATGACTGAAATCACTAGAAAAATATTTTTTTACAGTTTTGTAACAATTGTCACTATTGAGTAGTCTTATTAGTAACAATTGCCGAACACTTACCTGTTCGATAATGAACGAATTTTAATCAAGTAATCACTTAACTACTTGATTAATAGAGTTTTAAATATAGGGCATAATAATTGACATCAAAGAGACATGGAAAAATCAGAACACACCAGCAACAAATCTATCATCCTTACTTCGGGAATAATGGTAGCATTATACGTTACTATTCAATTTTCCATCTACCTCTATAACCCCAATCCATTATTGTCAAGTAAGGTAGACACGCCATTGATAGAATTACCAAAAGAAGCTACTATTCTCAATGTAGCACTTACTTATATGGTATCTATCGTTGGAATAGCTAAAAATTAACGCTCAACAATAATAACAACGATGAACCTACTCAAAACAACCCTCCTAGTCTTAGGTATTTGCACTACTCAGTTAACCATCGCACAAGACAATGTTTTCAAACTCGATGAAAACTACAAAATCAAAGATCACGGAACGGTCCACTTGAACACTGATGATGCCAAAGTGACCATCCAGGGTTCTGAAAGACCAGATGTTCATGTCAAAATATACAGAAAAATCACTCGTAAGGGTGTTGTATATGGCAAAGAGTCTTTTGAAGTAGAAGTCTCCGAACGAAATGGAGATCTGTACATTCGAGATATTCAACAACAGGTCAATGTAACTATCGTAGGTTATATGAGCGAAGAATATGAAATATTGATCGAATCCCCAAAACATGTGAATTTGGATATAGAAGGTGATGATGACGACTATGAAATTGGAAGCATTAATGGTCGTATCACTATGAATATAGATGATGGAGATGCGACACTGACCAATTGCGGTGGTGATTCATTCAAGTTTGATTTCGATGATGGTGACTTAAAAATGGACAAAGCAAGTGGCTCATTGAAACTATCACTGGATGACGGTGATGCTATGATAAGAAATGCAAAATTTACTAACATCAATGTGACTGCTGACGATGCTGATATCGACATAGCAACTTCGCTCGATGATGACGGTGACTATTCGTTCAGAATGGATGATGGGAATATAGATTTGACCATTCTTGCTGGAGGTGGCTCGTTTCAGATTTATCATGACGATGGCAGAGTTTCAGCAAGCCAAGCTTTCGATGTTCAAGTCGAAGAAGATGATGAAACCAGACTGCAGTTAGATAATGGTTCTGCTCGTATTAAAATACATACAGATGACGCTAGTATTAGATTAAAGAGTATCTGAAGTCTATTTTATAAAAATATTAAAGCCCAAATATTGAATGATGTTTGGGCTTTTTTTTCATTAACAGTTTGAAATCATTTGTGTTGGATAGTTGAATTCATTAGATTATTAGTCAATTCAACTAAATCATAAAGTATGCAATTCCACCAAAATGAATTATTTCTTTATTATGATCCTCAAGTAAGAACAGGAAAACAGTCTTTGGCTTACGCAAAATCTATTTCCAACAACATCAATGTAGTCGATTGGAATAGTACCCAACTAACTACGACACTTTGGAAGGAGATTATCAACATGCTTAAAATTGATCCAGAAAAACTCCTCAACAAATCACATACTGATTATCAGAATAAAGTAGATGGTAATTCTTTCACTATGACCGGATGGATGGAGGTGCTCGTTCACAATGCACAAATGCTCAATGGACCTATCGCTATATATAATGGCAGTGCGGTGTTTTGTGAGAACCCAACGGATATCTTACGTTTAGATGCAAATAGCAAGACTTCTTCTATTGTTCCACCACATTTAAAAAGAAACGAAAGGTAGCAGCTACCTGTGTGCGTCAGGTCCTATAATCCTTGCACTGATTAAGTTCACCACTCCTGATGCCTCTTCTATGGTGTAGTAATAGGTATGTGAATTATATTGGTCTGTTTTGAAGTGTTCTATTGAGCCCAGATACTCACCTCGACAGATCACGCTGAACCTATTATGTCCAATTTTCAAAAATGACTTCTGCAACTGTTGACCAGACTTATAAACCAATATAGAATCTTGATCTGCCTCTCCTTTCCAATAAACATCCACATCAGATTGTTTCAATTGACCATGGAGTTCTACTCTAATGATGTCTGGATTTATCAATGACTTGATTCTATCCAACTGACTCCAAAGCGCCAGAGTCATTAAAGACAATATGGCTATGACTATTCCGAACGCTTTAAGCATTGGTGTTCAACACAATTCCTTCCGGAGTGATTTGAATTTTACCTTCTTTATACAACCCACCTATTGCTTTCTTGAATGCCTTCTTACTCAATCCAAACATATTCTTGATCGTCTCTGGGGTACTCTTGTCATTGACTGCCAATTTACCATCTGGAGCATTTTTGATTTTATCCCAAACAGTATCTTTTGAAGCATCTATCGCGTCCACTCCAAATGGACGTAGACTGACATCTACTTTACCATCTTCTTCTCTGATCTCCTTAATATATCCTGTTCTCTTATCTCCTATTTCTAATAGATCGAAGACGTCATTCTTGTATACAAGCCCTTGGTATTTACCATCTATCAGTACATTAAAACCAAGATCTGATTCTCCAAACACCAGTACTTCTACTTCTTGTTTCTCCTCAAGCTCATCGGTATCTCTTTCTAAGAATCCCAGTATTTTAGTCACCCCTACTAGACGGTTGGTTTTATGATCCAAACAAAGTCTCACGATGTGACGCTCTCCTTTGCTCATCCGTACTGCTTGTTCTTTATAAGGTACAAACAGATCTTTTTCCAGTCCCCACTCCATAAATGCACCGAAGTTGTTGACCTCTTTGACCTCAAGACTTGCAAACTGATCAAGCATAATCATTGGTTCAAGATTAGTCGCTACCATTCTATCTTCCGAATCCTTGTAAACGAATACTTCTACCATATCACGAACGGCTACTCCTTCAGGAATATATTTGGATGGCAACAATAACTCTTCCACACCATCGCCTACATATACCCCAAAATCAACTCTGCGATTGATTTTCAATGTGTTCATTTTACCTAATTCGATCATAGCCACAAAGGTAGATAAAACTCCCCCACTTGCTCTTAAAAATATACTATATTTGCTTTCAGGTTTGGCATACGCCAATATTTTGACACATAACAAACATTAATTTTTATGAAAAACATTGCTGTAATCGGTTCTGGAACCATGGGAAATGGTATCGCTCATGTGTTTGCCCAAAGCAATTATAAAGTATCACTTATTGATATTTCTCAAGACGCACTTGACCGTGCGCTAGCTACCATAGCCAAAAACTTAGATAGACTTATCAAGAAAGAGAAAATCACTGAAGCAGACAAACAAAATACACTAGGTAATATCACTACGTTCACTGCTATGAGCGAAGGTGTCAAAGGCGCAGACTTAGCAGTCGAAGCTGCCACTGAGAACATAGATCTCAAGCTCAGTATTTTCAAAGACCTGGACAAGAATTGTGATGCCAACACTATTTTGGCGACCAACACCTCTTCTATCTCCATAACTAAGATCGCTTCGGTAACCGGTCGTCCTGACAAAGTAATCGGTATGCACTTCATGAACCCTGTCCCAGTGATGAAGCTGATAGAGGTCATCAGAGGCTACAACACTTCTGATGAAGTAACCAATCAGATCATGGAGATGTCCAAAGATCTTGGTAAAGTTCCTGTAGAAGTCAATGACTACCCAGGATTCATTGCCAACCGTATCTTGATGCCAATGATCAACGAGGCGATATATTCTCTATACGAAGGTGTCGCTGGTGTAGAAGAAATCGATACAGTCATGAAGCTCGGTATGGCCCACCCGATGGGACCTTTACAGTTAGCTGACTTTATAGGCCTCGATGTATGTCTTTCTATCCTTCATGTCTTGCATGATGGCTTTGGCAATCCAAAATATGCACCATGTCCATTATTGGTAAACATGGTGACTGCTGGACATAAGGGCATTAAATCTGGTAGCGGTTTTTACTCATGGGGTCATGGCACCAAAGACTTGATACTTGCGGATCAGTTTAAGAAATAAAGAGCTTATATCATACACGAAAAGAGGCAAGACTACATAGTCTTGCCTCTTTTCGTTTATGATATATATAGAATTTGAAATCTAGTCAATGGGCTCAATTCTGTATAATCTCTTTCTCAACTTTGCTCTCCGAGGTCGCCACAGATTTGGAAGTTCATCACTTTCTATTCAGCTACAATTTATATGTAGAACGTTGTACTCCATGATCACAATCTCTGAAATCGGCCTCGCATATAAATAAGTATCTGTATGAAAATCACTCCCCTCTCCTAAACTGTGAAAGTTTTATAAAAGGATTGGTCGCGATATTTTTAGCGCTATGGATTAAACTACTAATAATTAAAATCCCAGCAGTAATAAAGGCAGTATAAGCAACAGTATTTTCAACATCTTGATTGGCCACACCAATAGCAATTAAAGCCCAAGCACCAACCAGAGCAAATTCGCGCATATTACGGGTCCACGTGACAATAAGATTGATGCACGTAGCGATCACAATCATAATGAGTGTCCAGGTTAATGCAGAGATCCCGAAACCGTCCCAATTTATCTTTACCAAATAGGTTGCTACGTTTGCAATACTCGCAACCGTTACCCAGCCACTATATATCACGAATGGCCACCATAAAAAGGCAATTTCGGAGAATGGAGCATCCCATAATTCCATGCGGTTATTCCATACTATTTTGAGAAGGCAGAACAACTGTATAAAGATAATTACACATGATAATCCTGTGTAACCATAAACCCAACTAACCACCCAACAGCTATTCGCAATACAAGACCATATGAACCACCAACCTACTTGCATCACAAAATCATCATCACGCACTTTTACAAATAAGCCTCTCCCTTGATAAATCACGAAAGCTATAAGTAAGAGATATATAAATCCCCAAATAGCAAATGCATAACTTGCTGGCGTGAATAGGGTACTTAATCCACCTGAGATTTCACCAATAGTTGTATTATTCATCAAACCAGTATTGGATAGATAATTAATGAAAATGGTTACGATTAAGGCAACTCCATTACCTATTTGTAGTGTTTTTTTCATATTTATTATCTCGAAAAGTTGAACTATATTTTATTGATTTACATAAAATTAAAAAACTATTGGTTCTTAATGTGATTGAGACTATGAAATTTATAACTCACATCATGACTCTTTACTTTTAATCTGTTTTTATAGTCCCTCATCAGATAGGAATCCATTCTAGTTTCATGACTAATTATTTACTCATTGAACAATTGTTATCAAGTCATTTTTAGTCTCAACTATCAAGAGTCTCAATTAAACAGTAAGTATTGATACAATTGGGGGACTATGTCGGCACTAATTAAACAAAAAACCTCTACTACATGACGTAATAGAGGTTAGTTGAGGTTAGTTGAGGTCGCGAGCGGATTCGAACCGCTGTAGATGCTTTTGCAGAGCACTGCCTAGCCACTCGGCCACGCGACCTTTTTAAGGTGAGCAAAACTATGAATATTCAATGGCTGATCAAAGATTTATTGATCTATTTTTTCAATAAAAAAGGGCATCCAATGGATGCCCTTTCATTACTACAAGAATGTTGCTAATTACTTAGCATCTTCAGTTCCTGCGTCATCCGCTGGAGCTTCTTCTTTCTTAGCTTTCTTAGGAGCAGCCTTCTTAGGCTTCTCTGCTGCTTTCGCAGAAGCACCTTCCATTTGCTGTTTCAAAGCCGTCAATGCATCCAAATCTCCTAATGTAGATTTCTCTGTATCGTTGTTTGAGCTAGCAGACTTAGTAGACTTCTTCTTAGCAGGCTTTGGAGCCTCCTCTTCAGCAGAATACATTGCTTTATGAGAAAGAACGATACGCTTATCGTCTTTAGAGAATTCAGTTACTTTGAATTCTAATGATTCTCCAGACTCGATCTTAGCTCCATCTTCTTTCACTAAGTTTCTAGCCATACAGAATCCTTCGATTCCGTAAGGAAGCTCTAGAGTTGCGCCTTTATCATTCTTACTGATCACATTACATTTGTGAGCCGATCCGATAGTAAATACATTCTCGAATGTATCCCATGGATTTTCTTCCAATTGCTTATGACCCAATGCCAATCTTCTATTATCAACATCAAGTTCAAGAACTTGTACTTCTAGGTTTTCACCTACTTTCACAAATTCTGAAGGATGTTTGATTTTCTTAGTCCAAGATAAATCAGATACGTGAACCAATCCATCAATACCTTCTTCTAGTTCAATGAACAATCCGAAGTTTGTAAGGTTTCTTACAATTCCTGTGTGATTAGTTCCGATGCCATACTTAGTCAAGACATCCTTCTTAGTCCAAGGATCTTCCGTCATTTGTTTGATACCTAAAGACATCTTACGATCATCTCTATCCATAGTGATTACCACTGCTTCTAGCTCATCACCAATTTTGATGAAGTCTTGAGGGTTTCTCAAGTGCTGAGACCAAGACATTTCTGATACGTGAATCAATCCTTCAACACCAGGTTGGATTTCAAGGAAAGCACCGTAATCTGCAACGTTTACGATTTTACCCTTCACTTTAGTACCAATCTCTACTTCTTTGCCCAAAGAATCCCAAGGATGCTCTGTCAATTGCTTCATACCAAGAGAAATTCTTTTCTTGTTCTCATCAAAGTCAAGAACAACAATTTTCACTGTTTCGTCCAACTTCAATACTTCTTCTGGATGATTGATTCTACCCCAAGAGATGTCTGTGATAT